>JAYWMQ010000017.1 GCA_035873375.1 Nitrospirota bacterium
ACTGTAGACCAGCGTATCCCCCGGAACACTCAAAATCGATGCGCATTGTTGTACCTCAAATCTTAGACTTAGTATACCCTGTCACTTGCAATTTTATTCCATCTTCTCCTAATGTGGAAGCCCTACTGCTTTGAATGCCGCCCGCACCGTCTGTGTTGCGCCCTTAGGTGCTTTTCCGTCCTTTATAAGAAGCCGTGCAGCCTCTACCGTTATTTTAACAGCATCGTTAAAGACCGCTGTGCTCCAAAGTTTTTGTAGTGCGGTATACCATATCAGTGCTGCCTTATCGGTTCCGATATCCATTGCAACAAGGTAAAACGCCTTGTTTGGGATGCCGCTGTTGATATGAACCCCCTGATTATCACCAGACCCTGAGTAATAGTCCTTCATATGATCCGGCTGTGGGTCCTTACCCATGAGTGGATTGTCATAAGCTGTTCCCGGGGCCTTCATGGAACGTAATGCCTCTCCATATAGTTCCGGCCCCATAATCTCATCGCCAATCAGCCAGTCCGCATTATCTGCAGTTTGTTTCTCTTGATATTGTGTGATCACGGAACCAAAGACATCCGAGAAATGTTCATTCAGGGCTCCTGATTGACTATAATATTTCAGGTTAGCCGTGAACTGTGTAACTCCGTGTGTCAACTCATGAGCTACCACATCAAGGGATTTTGTGAAATTCACAAAGATATTGCCATCACCATCACCGAATGTCATCTCATCACCATCCCAGAAGGCATTCATATATTTAACACCGAAGTGTACATTGAGGATCAGGTTCATGCCGAGGTTATCGATAGAATTCCTGTTTAATACATTCTTGTAGTAGTCCCGAACAGTTGCACTGTAGTCGTAGGTGTCGTTCACAGCATCGTCACCGGTAACGGGATCGCCCTCACCCCTGACGAGTTTAACTCTTTGTGTCCATTTATTCTGACAGTCATAAACCTGCCGGGATGCTGTACCTGGAGGTGCAGTAGTAACCCCTGTAAACACTTCCATATCCACAACCTTGGCACTTCTTTTTTCACGGCTCAGTTCGCTTTGATGAATGGCTAAACGGGCTCCCTCAATCCCAGCCCTCACCAGGTTCTCAAGGACAAATGGGGGAACATAGCTACATTTACATTCCTTAAACATGATACCCTCCTTTTTTGAATGTTTGAATTTCTTGAAAACTCCTCTAAAACAGTTCTATGATTCAATTAAGATAGAAGGAAGCAATAGATATGCCAAACCGTGATGATTTGTAACGTATTGATTTGCAAGGTATTTTTTAAGAGTGTTTAATAGGGAGAGTAATTTCCTGGTGACTCCAGCGTTACTTTTTTATGACGCAGAGAGGAGGCTAAACCCTTAACCGTGGTTTTTTGAGTGCGTCAACCATCGCTAAACAGTTAGCCTGTATCAGTAGCGGAAATGTTTTGGGGAGAGGTTGTGCTTCCTGAGCAGGTTCCAGAGGGCTGTACGACTCTTTCCTGACTTTCTGGCAGCACTGACCATATCTCCTCTGTGTTCTGTCAGGAGATTGGACAGGTAGTTTTTTTCAAAAGCATTAATGGCCCTTTCCTTAGCCACCTTAAAATATTCTGTCTCTATTTCCTTAGCAGTTGCTTCGCTTGCAGGTAGTTGGATATCTCCAGCACTTATTACTGAGGAGGTGGACATCACAATTAGCTGCTGGACCTTGTTCTCAAGTTCTCTGATATTTCCTGGCCATGGATATGAGATAAACATGTCCATGGCATCGTCTGTTATTTCCTTTATCTCTTTGTTGTATTCCCTTGAGTATTTCCTTGTAAAGTGCTCAACCAGAATTGGAACGTCTTCCTTTCTCTTGCGCAGAGGGGGTATAAATATGGAAACTATATTCAACCTGTAGAAGAGGTCCTCCCTGAAAGTTCCCTCTTTAACAAGTCCTGCAAGGTCTTTGTTTGTTGCAGCAATTATTCTAATATCAGCCTTTTGGAACTTGGAGTCTCCAAGAGGTTTATACTCACTATCCTGCAGCAAACGGAGAAATTTTATCTGGATGTAGGGACTGACCGAACCTATCTCGTCCAGAAACAGCGTACCGCACTCAGCCTCCTTCACAAGTCCAACCTGTTGAAGACCAGCATCTGTAAAGGCACCCTTTGCATGACCAAAGAGTTCGTTTTCAAAAAGGTTTTCCGGAATAGCACCGCAATTTAGAGGAATAAAGGGCTTGCCAGCCCTGCAGCTCAGATAATGAATAGCCCTGGCTGCCAGTTCTTTTCCTGTTCCGGTCTCGCCGGATATCAAGACATTGACATCACATGCGGATATACGATCTATCTTTTCATGGAGTTCCTGTACTACCCTGCTTCTGCCCAGGATCTGTCTTAGTCCAAACTCTCGCTTAAGGGCCTTTTTTGCAGACTCACATTCCCTGTCAAGTGCATCTCTGCTGTTAAAAGTTGTATCCTTGCTTTGAGATAGTGTATGCATGTTTGCCGCTACTCTACAAGTTAAGTGTACGCCCGGTATGAGCGTAAACAGTGGTGAAACAGCAGGTGAAAACAGGTCCCATCTACATGCTCCCTGACAGTAAAAATATATTAGCACAAGTATTAGCCAAAGGCAAGGGTAAAATTACCAGCAGAAAAACTGGTTACAGGGCAGGATTTAAGATGAATTCATCACAGTAAATGATGCTTTTGCGCTATTCGTGACTGACCCAATTGCGGGACACTCCAGGCAGAGGAAAACGGTTAATTGTCCCGGTCTCTCTCTCCACCTTCTCAAAAACCTCTTCGGGCGAAAACAGGCCGGTTATATCTACCCACTGGATACCTTCTTCCTTTTTAAACCATGTAGACTGTCTCTTTGCATACCTCTTTGTTGCACGCTTTACAATCAGTTTCGTTTCATCAAGCCCCAGCTTCCCCCTCAGGTATCCTAAAACCTCCTTATACCCGATAGCCTGAAGTGGGGTCTCCGAGGGATTCATTCCGAGGAGCCTTGCAACCTCATCAACCAATCCGCGGGCAAACATCTCTTCAACCCTCTCCTCAATCAACCTGTAAAGCTCCTTTCTGTCCCTCGTAAGCCCTATCTTTATATACTCGTAGGGCAGGGGAGAGGTAAACTCCCTCTGGAGCTCGGATATAGGTCTGCCAGCCTTTAAGGAGACCTCAAGGGCACGGATAATCCTTCTCTTGTCTGCAGGCTCAATAGTGCAGGCCCGCTGAGGGTCTATCTTCAACAGCTCCTGATACAGTCTCCCCGGAATCCTGCTCTCAAGCCTGAGCAAGGCAGCCCTTAACTCAGGATCAGCTTCCGGTGCAGAAAATAGCCCTCTTGTAAGGGTCTTTATGTAAAGCCCTGTGCCGCCAATAACAATCGGGAGCTTTCCCCTGCTGTGAAGCCCTTTGATCAGGGGGGAGACGTCCCTCAAATACCTGCCTGCACTATAGGTCTCTGAGGGATCAACAATGTCTATCATATGATGTCTGACCCGCGCTTTCTGTTCCGGGGAAGGCTTTGCAGTACCAAGGTCCATTCCCCTGTAAATCTGCATTGAATCAGCGCTTATAATCTCTGTCCGGAGTGCCTCAGCCAAGAGCAGTGAAAAGCCTGTCTTGCCCACTCCCGTAGGACCGGTGATTATGATCACCCTCTTTTTTCCACCATCCTGTTCCATACATTAATTTTAACCTAAAGGGTGTATTTAAAGACGAAGAACTCCAAAATGGTAATAGAAGAAAGGGAATGAGGTATAGAGTTTTCACTCATTCTCGTCCCGGCGTCCGGCCGGGACTCCGATCCCGAAGTACTTCGACTCACCTTCCGGGTGAGACAAAAGTGATAATTTGAAACCGTTCAAACTCTATACCCGCATTCCCTTTCAGAAATTGACGGGATTTCTCCCGGCAGTTCTGGAAGAGGTATCCCTGGTTGAAACAATAACGCCTATTGTTATAAAATTTCATAACTGAATGTTCTGCTTCATCACCAAAAAAACTATCAATTATCAGGGAGGTGTTAGAGAATGAGTAATGCCGAGGAGATCGAGACACTTGAGAATTCACTGGAAGGGTACAAGGAGAAGGTTGCCCCGGTTACAAAGGCAACTCTCACCTGGGACAAGGACCTTATCTTTGTCGGAAGAACCCAGCGGGGCTATGAGATAGATTTTGACGCCAGGGTAGAGTGGGGCTGCATGCCTACAGAGAGTCTGCTGCTGAGCCTTGCCGGCTGTATGGGCATTGACATGGTCTCTTTTCTCCAGAAGATGAAGTGCAGGATTGAAAGCTTCAAGATCGACCTGGAGGGAGAGAGAAACCCAACCCCGCCTCAGTACTTCAAGACAATCAGGATGACTGTTCACCTGTCAGGGGATGGCATAACAGAGAAAAAGGTGCAGAGGGCGATCTCTTTATCCCATGAAAAGTATTGTTCCGTCTATCATACACTAAGGGAAGACCTGAAGGTCTTCGTGGATTACAGAATTAATGAAACCAAATGACAGCCCCTCCCATTATCTCGGACACAGGAGTCGCCTCCAGAAGAGATTCGTTGAAAACGGCATAAAGGGCCTTCAGGACTACGAGGCCCTTGAGTTGCTGCTCACCTATGGTGTTGCACGGAAGGACAGAAAAGCTGTTGCAAAGGCACTTCTGAAAAGGTTTGACGGGATATCCGGGGTTTTCGGGGCAGAGATTCACGAGCTTAAAGAGATTGACGGAGTAGGAGAGAAGACCGCAATTCTTATAAATCTCATGCAGTCACTTATGGAACTCTGTGTAAAGGAGCGGACATTTCACAAAGCAAAGATATCTTCTCCGGAGGCAGTGGTAGAGTATTGCAGGGTCTCAATGGGGTGGCTGAGGGATGAGCAGTTCAGGGTCATTTATCTAAACTCACAGAATGAAGTCCTGTCGGAAGAGGTTATTCAGGAGGGAACGGTTGACCAGGCTGTTGTATATCCGAGAAAGGTACTGGAATACGCCCTGAAACACAAGGCCGTCAGCATTATACTCGTACATAATCATCCGGGAGGTCTTCTGAAACCATCAAGGAGTGATATCGAACTGACAAAACGCCTTAAGAACACATCCGAGGAGATGGGGATCAGGGTCCACGACCACTTTATTATTACACGAGACGGACACTTCAGTTTTTATGAAAACGGCCTGCTGTAGCAGACATTACAGATTACCAGGTGCTTACAGTATTACCTTTTTAATCATTCTTCTTGGCTCCGGCGGTTCCACCCCTACCTCAAAAGCCTCCTCCATAAGCTGAAATGCCTCAGCCAGGTTGGTTTCGTCATTATAGTGGAGTACGGCAAGGGTGTCTCCCTCCTGCACAACGGCTCCGGATTTCCTGTTCAGCAAAATACCTGCTCCATGGTCAATCCTGTCTTCAAGCCTCTGCCTGCCTGCCCCAACGAGCATGGAGGCAATGCCCACCTTTTCGGCATCCACCCTTTGTATGTATCCACCTGAAGCAGCCTGAACCGGCTTTATGTGAGCAGCCCCCGGCAATAAGGCAGGGTTTGCAACTATCTCGGAATTGCCTCCCTGACGCTCTACAAACTCCATAAAGCTTTCAAGGGCCTTACCCGAGTCTATCAGCTCTTCAAGCTCCGCCCGTTTCTCTGAAAGCGCGCCTTCATCTATATCCTTAATCCGCGGAACCACTATCCTGGGATTGTCAACAGCCTTTTCCACCCAGTCAGCGAGATAAAGCATCCATGCCCCGAGCGTAAGCGTCACTTCGATGAGGTCCTTGTCCGCCCTGCCTTTCAGTGCATTTATACACTCCTTGATTTCAAGTGAATTACCCACGGTCCTGCCAAGAGGTTCATCCATGTCTGTAATCAGAGCCACTGTCCTGACCCCAAAGGAGTTACCTGTATTGGTAAGGGTGCCGGCAAGTGCCTCAGCATCTTTCATGGTCTTCATAAAAGCCCCGGAACCCACCTTTACATCAAGCACCAGCCCGTTAAGGCCCTCTGCCAGTTTTTTTGACATAATGCTTGATGCAATAAGAGGGATGCTCTCTACAGTTGCCGTAACGTCTCTCAGCGCATAAAGCTTTTTATCTGCCGGGGCAATATCCTCTGTCTGCCCCATCATTGCAACTCCTGTTTCCCAAAGGATATTTCTGAAGTCAGCAATACTCATCTCTGTCCTGAAACCAGGAATGGATTCAAGCTTATCGAGTGTGCCCCCCGTGTGACCGAGTCCCCTGCCGGGTATCATTGGCACGGTAACACCGGCAGCCGCAATAAGGGGTGCAAGGATGATGCTTACCTTGTCGCCAACCCCGCCGGTTGAGTGTTTGTCTATCCTGGGGTCATCCATCTCGGTAAGGTCGAGTATCTGTCCTGTATGGAGCATTACGTCTGTAAGAGTAATGGTCTCCTCAACATTGAGCCCCCTGAGGAATGCCGCCATTAAAAATGCCGATACCTGGTAATCGGGCACCTCTTCAGAGAGGTATCCCTTTATGAGGAACTGAAACTCCTCTTTGTTCAGGCACCCCCCGTCCCGTTTCTTTTTAATGATGTCATATGCACGCATGGTAAATATGTTAACATACGGGGCTTAAAGAGCGCACGTTTTTGCGCCTCATAAATTAATCAACCCGAGCAGAATGCTGGCATAATAATTGCTTCTAAATTATTACTATTAAATTTTTTGTTCTGACAGCCGATAAAAGAATTAAGGAGCGTGTTTATTATGGTCTTACGTGAGGCAAAAGAGATTGTGGGAATCCTGATGGAGAGTAACGTTTACTTTGAACTCAGTCTCCGGGAGAGACTCCGCCTCATAAAACACATACTCAGCACATCCCGGACTGAAACCCAACGGCCTGCCTGAATCCTACATCCCGAATTCCCTGTCTATTGTTGCCTTGACATCTTCGATTTTTTTACCTTCCTTGTAAGTCTGGGAAGCCCTCAAGGCCTCCTGCTGACAGAGTAGTCAACCCGCCCCGTGATTTCCTGTAAAGCAGCTCAGAAGGCTCTTGTGATAGAAAGGGGGCTCACTACAGTTGCAGTAGCAGTAGACCTGGTCCAAAACCTCCGGATTTTCCCGGGCTGCTGCATAAGCTGAACGGGTCAGACCTGTAAACATTGCAGGATCTATCACAGGACGTGTCTCTCCCCCTTTGACAAAGAAGGACTTTCCGTCGTTTTTTTGCGAGTTGGTAAAAGGAATTTTACCGGAGACAGCAAGTACAAGGATGAGCACTGAAAGGGCAAAGACAATCCAGATAACAGGGGGTTTGCCCTTCTTCTCTGAAACTTTCTGCTTCTTCTTTCCCTTGTTAGCCATTCCCCCCTCAACCCCTTTTCAAATTTAAACAAATACTACCAAATATATTTACACAAAAAGATGAAGAAAATATGAAAATCGCCCCCAAAACCTTTTATAACAAAACACAGACTTCCTGAATATTCAGAAGGATATGTATTTGCCTAAAAAATTACTGAAATCAGAAGCTTACACCTGCCTCTATGAATGGTCCTTTAAATTCCATAGATGCCCTTACGTCATTATGGTCTATCTTGATCTTTTCATATCTGTATCCGCCGGCAATAAAGACAGGGCCTACGGGTTTTACCTTCATCCTGGCTATGAGGTCATAATAACTGTTTGAACCGTATGTAATTCCCCTTATCTCCGCCTCAATGCTGAACAAATCAACAGGTTTTAACTGGACTGCGGCATAGATCATGGGGATCGGAAGGGTATAGCTTGCAGATTCCGACTGATCTCCCTGGGAGATCTTTGCTTCAAAGTCAATAATCCTCAGGTTTAAACCCAATTCCACATTGAGACTGCCGGCAGTGGCAGTATTGAGAAAGGGCAGGGAGTAATAAACCGCAATGTCATAGTGGTCTGCCTTCAGTACTGAATTAAACGGAACCGTTGGATCAAACGTTTTATTTCCGAATGTAAAGCTCAAATCCTTGGACCCCTGGCCTTCATACTTCATCGGGGTTGCCATGAAGTAGATATTCGGAAGAAAGAGCGGCAGGTCAGCCTTTACCCGGAGATAGGGTCTGGCCTTGCTGTCATACTTGAGGTTTTCCTTAAGATCAAGGTTGTTTTCAACCAAGTCATTACTACTGTACTGCAGATCACCTGATGGGGCCTGATTCCAGTATCCTACTGCTGCCTCAAGACCAAGTGCATAAGTTCTACCTGGCGTGATAAGGAGTAGAACCGTAAAGACCACCGTCAAGGGGATTAAAAAACCAAATTTTTTCACCTGAAACCTCCTTGGAAATTAAAAATATCTTTTAGACCAACACATGGTCATAATATGCATCCAAGTGTTAAAATAGACCAGCCTATCAGAAAACTTACGCTAAGTATAGCATTTTTAACTGATTTAGACAATGAAAAATTCTTTTTATGGAGGAAGTTGTGGGGAAGAATATTGTACATAAGATTTTTGAGGCTCACCTTGTAAAGGGTGAGCTTAAAAAAGGGGAAACTGTCTCCCTGAGAGTGGATGAAGTCTATACACAGGATGCTACAGGCACCATGGCCTGGCTCCAGTTTGAGGCTATGGTGCTTGAAAGGGTAAAGGGCCCCCTTGCGGTGAGCTATGTTGACCATAACATGATTCAATCCAACCACATGAATCCTGATGACCACCTTTTCCTGCAGACCGCAGCGGCAAGGTTCGGCGCCTGGTTTTCAAAGCCCGGCAACGGAATATGCCATCAGGTCAATCTTGAGAGGTTTGCAAGCCCGGGCTGGATTACCCTCGGAACCGACAGCCATACACCGACAAACGGCGGCATGGGTATGATTGCCATCGGGGTTGGCGGGCTGGATGCCGCCACAGCTATGGCTGGGATGCCCTTTGAGATAAAAATGCCGGAGGTAGTGCTTGTAAGGCTTGCAGGTAGACTCAGGCGGCCCTCGGCTACAGCCATGGAAGTCATTCTTGAACTCCTGAGGAGGCTTACAGTCAAGGGTGGAGTGGGAAAGATTTTTGAGTATGGCGGCCCGGGGGTCGCTGACCTCAATGTCACGGAAAGGGCAACCATTACAAACATGGGCGCAGAACTTGGCGCTACCACATCCGTTTTTCCGTCTGATGAAAGAACAGCACACTTCCTCAGGGCACAGGGCAGAGAAGAAGACTGGTCGGAACTCAGGGCAGACGAAGGTGCTCAATATGACGGGGTTGTCGAGATAGATCTGAGCAGCCTTGAGCCCCTGATTGCCCAGCCACATAGTCCGGACAATGTTGTCAGGATCAGGGATATCTCGGGCAAAAAGGTACATCAGGTATGTATCGGAAGCTGTACAAACTCCTCCTATCAGGCGATGAGGGCAGTTGCATCGATCCTGCGAGGAAACAGGATTGCAGAACATGTGAGCCTTCATATAAATCCCGGGTCAAAACAGGTCTATGAGATGATCGCACGGGATGGCTCCCTGTCGGACATGATAGCCGCCGGTGCAAGGATGCTCGAGGCCTCATGTGGGCCCTGCATCGGGATGGGTGGGTCTCCCGGCACAGGACATGTCTCCGTAAGGTCTTACAACAGGAATTTCAGGGGCCGCTGCGGCAACAAGGATGCCTCTGTCTTCCTCGCCAATCCCCTCGCCTGTGCCGTGATGGCACTAAAGGGAGAGATAGTCGACCCGACTGAGACAGGCCTTGTGGTGGATGAGTTTACTGAACCGGAGGCCGCCCTTGTTAATGACAATATGCTCCTTGCACCATTGGATGACGGCTCCGGAGTTGAGATAATAAAGGGCCCGAATATAAAAGAGGTGCCCCTCAAAGAGCCTGTAAAGGATGAGATAAGGGCTGAGGTACTCATAAAGCTTGGAGACAATGTTACAACAGATGATATAATGCCTGCAGGTTCCCAGATACTGCCCTTCAGGTCAAATATCCCGGCGATCTCAGAATATGTCTTCTATAATATTGATTCAACCTTTGCAGAGAGGGCCAAAAAGGCAAAAGAGCACGGTGGCGGGATAATCATGGGGGGCGAAAACTATGGACAGGGCTCCTCAAGAGAGCATGCCGCCATTGCACCAATGTATCTTGGCATACAGGCAGTGATTGCAAAGTCTTTTGCAAGGATTCACAGGGCAAACCTGATAAACTTCGGTATACTTCCCCTGATATTCACCAACCCGGGGGATATGGATAAAACAGACGAGGGGGATGTGTTGAGCATTACCGGGGTCGGGAGCTCTCTCATCACCAACCAGGAATACAGGGTAAATAACCTTACAAAGGGTCTGGAGTTTACCGTCTTCACTGACCTGAGTGAGCGTGACCGTGTCCTCCTGCTTTCCGGAGGACTGCTGTCTTTTGTAAAAAAACAGCTATCTTAACAAAACCAGTGATAAAAGGTTGTTGGAAGCGATATGATAGACTCTTCACTGTGGATATAACCATCGATTAAGGAAAGCATGAGGAGAGTAGTTGAAAAAATTCATTTTCGATACCTTAATATACGGTTCATCAAGCTCCAGCCTTTAGTCTGACAGGCAAAAGACTTCAGACTGTATTAATGGATGTTTATCGAGTTAATGAATTTTCTTCAGTTGCTCTCCTCATGCTGACACGGGTAAAATTACACAACTCAAGTTGAATTTAAAGGTAAACATGTTTGATACATTAAAAAGGGTTTTTGGTTTTCAGGCCTTCCGTCCGAATCAGGAAGAGATTATAAAGAATATCCTGAAGGGCAGGGATGTTTTTGCTGTGATGCCCACAGGGGGTGGAAAATCGCTATGCTATCAATTACCCGCCAGGATAATGCAGGGGACAGTGGTTGTTGTAAGTCCCCTTATTGCGCTGATGAAGGACCAGGTTGATGCTGCCCTGGAAAACGGCATCTCCACGGCCTTTATAAACAGTTCCCTCAAACCCCGGGAAATGTCCGAAGTTTATCAAAGGCTGAGAAATCATGCCCTGGAGCTCCTCTACATTGCACCTGAACGCTTTGCAATGCCTGATTTCATTGAAACACTGAAAAACATCCCCGTCTCCCTTTTTGCCATAGACGAGGCACATTGCATCTCTGAGTGGGGGCACGACTTCCGCCCTGATTACCTGAGACTCTCCAGTATTACCAGCGTCTTCCCAAATATTCCGGTTGCAGCCTTTACAGCCACGGCAACCCCCGGGGTTCAGGAAGATATAATCAGTAAAATCGGGCTCAGATCCCCATATACGGTACGTGCCTCATTTAACCGTCAGAACCTTTTTTACCGGGTAACAGGAAAGACTGCAATAGAATCACAGATACTGGAATTCCTTGGCGGGCATACTGATGAGTCCGGCATCATTTACTGCACTACACGTGATTCCGTTGTCAAAATGGCTGACTTTCTGACAGCCAACGGTATTAAGGCCCTGCCCTACCATGCAGGATTGACGCCTGAGCAAAGGAAGAGGAACCAGGAGGCCTTCAGCAGGGATGAGTTGACGGTAATTGTGGCAACGATTGCCTTTGGTATGGGAATAGACAAGTCAAATGTCCGTTTTGTCATTCATGCGGACTTGCCGAAAAATATCGAGAGCTATTACCAGGAGACAGGACGAGCCGGGCGTGACGGTGAGCCCGCCTGGTGCATACTCTTCTTCAGCAGGGGAGACATTCCGAAAATCAGATACTTTATTGATCAGATACCTGAAGACAAAGAGCGGACAATCGCCACAGAGAAACTGAATCAGATGGCAAGGTATGCATCACATAATGTCTGCAGGCGCAAACACCTGCTCGGATATTTTGGAGAGGAATACGGGGATGAAAATTGCGGGGCATGCGATATTTGCACCGGCACTGTTGAAAAGGTTGACATCACGATTGATGCACAGATACTGATGTCTGCCATGTCAAGGACTGGTCAGCGCTTTGGGATCAGGCATATCATTGATATTGTTACAGGAGCCAATACAAAGCGTATCCGGGAGCTTCAGCACAACACCATAAAAACCTACGGGGCAGGCAGTCACAAGGATAAAAACCACTGGAGGTTCCTCGTTGATGAACTCCTTGCCCAGGACGTTATACGCCAGGATGGTGATAAGTATCCGGTACTGAAACTCACGGAAAAAGGTCAAAGCGTACTCTACGGAAAAGAGAAACTTACGGCATTGAAAAGGGAGGAGACAAAGACAAGCCGCCGTACCGTACAGGACGATGAATTTAAGTCCTTTGACAAGGACCTCTTCAAGAGACTCAGGGTTTTGCGGAAAACCCTTGCTGAAGAGCAGCAGGTCCCTCCGTATATAATATTTTCAGACAGGAGCCTTCATGAGATGTGCAGGTATTATCCCGCAACCCTGCCGGACATGAAAAGGATCAGCGGGGTCGGGGATGCCAAGCTTGAACGCTACGGAGACGATTTTATAATGGAGATAAAGGCATACCTGAACGAAAACCCCGGTGTCCCGGTTCCTGATAATGAATATTCTGCCTTGCCTGTCAATCCGTTACGGAAGAAGGGAAAGGGAGAAACCGTTGAAAAAACATATGAGCTTTTCAGGGAGGGCCTGTCATTGGAAGGGATTGCAGAGACGCGTAATCTTTCGATATCCACAATCACGGGGCATCTTGAACAACTGATAAGAGATGGCCGTGACATAGATATAGACCGTATCGTTGACCCCGCAAGGCGAAATAGCGTGGAAAAGCTTTTTTTGACCCTCCAGGTCTGGAACCTGAGGCCTGTTGTCGAACATTTTAATGGTACGGTAAGCTTTGAAGAGGCAAAAATTATAAGGGCCTCCCTGCAGCAGAAACAGGCAAATTTATAAATCTGTGATATAATATAAACAATAGCAGTCGTTGCAGATAAAGAAAAAATTTCTCTAAATCTCATTGCCAAAATTCCTGCAAAAAACAGAACAACCCGAACCCGGCAATAAATGGTTGTTGAAAGCGTTATGATGGAGACTTTTTATCACGGGAGCGGGGATTAACATAAACAGAAAATCCTGTAGTTTTAATCTCAGCAACATCATCAGAGGAGGAAGGGAAATGAAAGGCATAAGAAACATTTTGTTTGCAGCGCTGGTCAGTTTCCTGGTCTTGGGATTCGCAGGCACAAGTTTCGGCCAGGGCCCTTTTGTGAAAGACGAAATCGTCGTTAAATTCAAGCCGGGGGTCACAGGGGAAACGATTGAAAAGATAAACCGGGGTCATGGTACATCCGTCTTTTACGTAAGCAAGCAGGGGAGATTCAGCCGCCTTAAGGTCCCTGCCGGAAAGAGCGTTGAAGAGCTGGTGGATATTTACAATAAAAACCCCTACGTTGAATATGCAGAACCAAACTATATTGCTCACGCCTTCTGGATACCCAACGACCCTTTATACCCCTACCAATGGAACTTCTATAATGACAAATACGGTGGAATCAATATGGAATCTGCCTGGGAGGTCAGCACAGGTGACAGCAGCGTGGTAGTTGCAGTAATAGATACAGGTGTGGCTTACGAGGACTATATTGACAGTTCTGCAAGAGGAAGGAACAGGACTGTAACTTATGAACAGGCCCCTGACCTGGCTGAAACAAATTTCGCACCCGGTTATGATTTTGTCAATGATGACTCTCACCCTAATGACGACGAAGGGCACGGCACCCATGTTACGGGTACCATAGCTCAAAGCACAAACAATAATACAGGTGTGGCAGGAATAGCCTTCAATACCTCCATCATGCCGGTAAAGGTCCTGGACAGCAGAGGGTCCGGCACCTATACCGAGATTGCGGATGGAATCTATTTTGCCGCCAATAACGGTGCAGATGTAATCAATATGAGTTTAGGAGGGTCCAGTGCATCCACTACCCTGGAAGATGCCCTTGCTTATGCTTACAACAAAGGTGTAACCATTGTAGCTGCAGCCGGCAATGATGGTACAGACGTTATCAGCTATCCTGCTGCTTATAATGCTTACGTCATTGCAGTAGGCGCTACCCGGTATGATGAAACATTGTCTTATTATTCCAACTACGGCCCTGGCCTGGATCTGGTCGCTCCGGGAGGAGACACAAATGTAGACCAGAATGGCGATGGATACGGAGACGGTATCCTTCAGCAGACCTTTGGAAGCAGCCCAACAGATTGGGGCTATTATTACTACCAGGGCACCTCCATGGCCACTCCGCATGTTGCCGGGGTTGCCGCCCTTGTAATCGCTTCAGGTGTTACCGGGCCGGATAATGTCAGGCAGGTCCTGCAGAGCACAGCCAAGGACCTGGGGGCGCCGGGATGGGATAAGACTTACGGATGGGGAAGGGTGGATGCCGCTGCAGCGCTGGGATACACACCAGAGCCTGTTCATAATGTTGCAGTAACGAAGATCACTGCTCCTGACTCAGCCTTTTCGGGAGACACGGTATCTATTGACGTAACCGTGGCAAACCCCGGCGATTTTTATGAAACCTTCACCTTAACCCTAACCGACGTCACAGACGGCGTGGAGATAGGCTCCAGATCAGTTGCCCTCACTTCAGGTACCTCAACAACAGAGACCTTTTACTGGGATACCCTCAATGCCACCCTGGGAGACCATGTCCTGAAGGCCAGCGCCTCTGTTGTTGCAGGGGAGACAAACACCTCTGATAACTCAAAAAGCGTTACGGTTACCATTACCAATGTTGTTGAACAGCCTTCCATGCACGTAGCAAGTATTAACATGGCACTCCAGACAACATCAAGAAGGAACATCACCTCAGCACTGGCGACTGTCACCATTGTAGATGCCTATGGGGCTCCGGTTGCCGGAGCAACAGTCTCAGGTTACTGGAGCGGGGCCACATCTGATTCTGACTATGGCACAACAAACACGGCAGGGAAAGTAACACTGGTCTCGGACGGGATAAGAAGACCGGCAAGCGGAACGACCTTTACCTTTACTGTACGAGATGTAACATTGAGTGGCTGGATATATAACCCCGATGCCAACATAGAGACTCGAGATTCCATAACCGTTCCGTAAAAGAGATGATTTTTTCCCGACCCCGCCGTCGTCGACTGAATGACAAGTCCACGGCGGCGGGTCAGTTTTCTACTGAACTGCTGCTCTACGTATTCTACGTATTACAAGTACAACAAGGAACATTCCGGCTGCAATTGCAGCTCCAGGATATTTTATACCGTAAACCAGGGGCGTCAATGCCAACCTGGTAGCCGCCCTCAGTCCCTCATTCGCCCTTATGTAATCAGCTACAGGCGGAGAATATCTGTAGTAGAGCCTCACAAACTTCCTTCCAATAATATTGGGGACCTTAAACCTGAGATCTAAAATCCGGAATCTGAAATCCGGAATAAGCCATCTGTCCCTGAACTCCCTTAAAACCTTAACATGCGGGTCAAGGTAACTGCCGTATGCTGCTGTCGCAATAAAGCAGTCCCAGTTATCACCGGCAGCCCCTGCCAAACCTTTCAGGGATACCTCTGCATCAGGTGTATCAGGGTCATTGGATGGTATAACAAGGGTTGCTTCCTTTAATCCATATGAAGTAGCCGAAAAAATCAGATCAACCTTACAGTTTTCCCGGGGCGCTATGGTCAGATCTGAACACTCATCCTGCCGGATGACAAAATCCTGCATATCTCTACCTTGAATGCTGATCGTGCCTGTCACCAGAGGTGTTTGCCCTGAGTTGGTAACAGTTAAGCTTCGGGATAAGGGGTTATCACTCAACTCTACGATTCCAAAATCGATTGATAATGGATCAACCGATATATTTGGATACACTGAAAGGGTTGCCGTCATGGTTGACTGAGGAGGACTGATTGAAGTTACCTCAGCTATATTGCTCAGACCACTGTATAACTGACTGGCCGGAGTGCTGGAGCCTGTAAAAGACGTATTATTCGTAGAACCGGGATAAAGGTCGCCGTCATCCCCGCTGTTATTCCGTCTCTCAAGATCCCAATTGCCGTCGGCCTGCACAACGGAAACCTTGTAATGGTTTTTCGAACAGTCAGCGGGTGGAGAACATTCATTGTTATTATCTGGCCGGCTTTCGTCTATATGCCATATGGCAAGTCCCTCTCCCGGCAATCCCTCATCAAAAGTACCACTTACACGATACCGGTTTTCAACCAGAAAATATTCGCCACCGGTAGCCGGACTCCCGGGGAGAAGCTGATACACATCCATCGCTGTGGCTGCCGAATCAATTGCCTCATTAGTGAGGCTGTCTGTAACCTGAGTCGGAGCTATCCATCCAAGGCGGTATTTGCTCCATGCCGACATATGTGCAGGGGTGTCTCCAAGGGTCGTTACATAGTTCCATGTGCCGGCACCCATCAAACCCCACTTGCCTATTCCGGACGAACTGCCATCAGTATCGTAAAGGTCTGGTAGCCCCAGGGCATGGGCATACTCGTGGGTGAAGACACCTATCGTTGACTGTGCTGCCGAAGGAGTGGACTGATAAAGCTCCGGCATGATGATGTAGTTGTTAATAATATAACCGTCCGGACAGGCCGCATCTGAATCGGCCGTGGTATAGGCACCGTAGTTACTGTTCCCGGAGTTCCTGGCACTGGCGAGGTCCCAGCTATGGGACCATATATCTGTCGAGGATTCACCTACCTCCTCACCGGTACCCTGATGGACTATTCCCACTACATCCACGTAACAGTTCCCGTCTGAATCATAGGCGGAAAAATCAACCGTGGCATCTGCTGCCACAACAGCCTCGTAAACGAGATCACCGGGCCACTTATCCCACCCCTTTGCATCATTAGTGCCATAGTAGTCATGAGTATTCGCCGCCGTGTACCATCCCACAACACTGGCCGGGCCGGGTGATATGCTGAAGGCACCGTAGGAGACCTCCTCGTAGTAGTCCTTCATGCTCTTGTTTCCTGTACCAAAAAGGAGGGTATCAAAATCCGGCGTGTTGTATATCGTTGTCGTATTATTAAAATTTATGAGGATGACGGGGATATTCGCAGTCCCTGAGGGAGGCACCACTCTTTGAGGCGTATTGGCAGATTTTACTGCCTTGTCCTGAGGGGTTTTCAGCGCGGCCTTTCCGGTCGGCCTGAGATGCAGTTTTAACCCAACGGGGAGTTCAATTTCAACAACCAGGGACGTAGGTGCAAGCCTTCCCTTGCCGTCTGTAGTGGCATAAATCCAGTTTCCCGTAACTTTATCACGGATAACGGTATACCCGTCTAACGTCTCCCAACCGTGCGACCACTTGTCACCCCACTGCCGGGCAGGAAACTCGCTCCCGTCAGCCTGCCTGAGAATTTGCTCAACCGGGGCAGCCACAACCGCTTCGGCCTTCTCCATCCACATGAGTCCGATTAAAAAACAGACCTGAAATACACAGACAACAATGCTAACCAATCCTGCCCTCATCTCATCTCTATATCCCTTACCCAGAAGAGACCTCCCCTTTCATCACCCCTGAACTGAACCCTTGCCCGCACCTTCCTGCCAAACAATTGCGGAGGCAGTTTCTCTTTTGTATAAAAAGGGATATCCTTACCAACCTTGTCCCTGAGGAAATCCGGCCCATTACCAACGGCTTTGGTCGTCTCAATGTATATGGTTATTCTGTAAAGGACCTGTTCAGGCTGAATACCTGCCAGCCTCGAGGAAACAATTGCATACTCGGATACCGTACCTTCAACTATTGTTTCATTCGGAATAACAGGGACAGAAGCACACGAACCAATCATCAAGAGAGTAAAAAAGAGCGATACACAAAATACAACCGTTAGCCTTCTAATCATATCACACCCCAATAATCTTTAAAGGTTTTATATAGTTTACTGCATAGGTTGCTGCAGTTGCACCTTGTGAAATCTCACGGTATCCTCTCCGGCAAACACAAGGTATCCCTCTACTGCTGAAACACCCTCTCTAAAACATTCCCGCACTATCTGCATATAATTACCGACCTGCTTTATATATCCCTCCAGGAGTGAGGTGTCATGACCTGTCTTGAAATCCATGACCCTTATTATCTCACCATCAAAGACGAGTAAGTCAACCCTGTACGGAGAGTCATTCTTTACAAAAGACACCTCCGGCAACCGGACCTGCCCGTGTACGAGCTCAAGGAAAGTACTGTCATCAACAAGGCTTGACAGCCGCCTTTCAATGGAGATTATTGCACCCTCATCCAACGATACATATCTCTGCCTGACCCTGTCAATTGATTCCGGTATTGAATCTGCAGAAAAATCCCCCAGCATCTCTACAGCATAATGAAATGCCTCTCCGAAAAGCCTGTCCCTGTATTCATCCGGGTTCTCTAAACTTCCATCATCATCCAGGGAGGGGCCCTCAATGCGGGAAGGCCCACCCTGGAGCATATCTTTCAGGGAGACTGTCGACCCGGCAAAGGAGACGGATCCAGTGGAGGGGGCATCTCTTTTAATTACAGTCGACTCCAACCCTTTTTCTTCATCAGGGAGTGAGCCGGCCCGGTATATGCTGCCTGCATCCTGCCCCCCGGTCTCCAAAACCCTGCAAAGAATATCAGACAAGTGCCGGGAGTCTGACACTTCTGGCTTCTCCGCAACCACCATAAGTCCATCCCTTGCCCTTGTCAGGGCAACATAGAGATAATTCAGGCGGTCCGTCCTTATCCTTGCCTCCTCCCGAACCCGTATGTCATTAAGCTCGGTAACAAGTGCGGCAATATTTTTGTTCTCGCTCAGGTACAGCCCCTTTACCGTCATATCTTCGTTATGGTCTATTATGATTGGCGTATTTCTGGCATCAAACGTCATCCTGATATCCAGTTCAGGCAGGATTACATATGGAAACTCAAGCCCCTTTGCCTTATGAATGGTCATGAGCCGCACGGACTTTTCCGAGACACCTGAGGGAATAAGGGCCTTTGTGGAGGAACGGCTATTCATAAATGCTATAAAATCCTCAATGCCTAACGGATCCGAAATCTCCTCTGAGGTCGCCATACCTGCAAGGCAGAGAAGGTTGGGATCGTAATTAAAGGCCCTGTGCAGGTCAAACTCCCAGATAATCTTCTCTACAAGCCTGTAAACAGGTATCAGACCCGATACACTTTGCAGCCTGGAGAGTTTTTCTGAAAGGATAGGGGATATTGCAGAAAGATTATCCCGTTTATGAAAAAACTGCCTGATACCTCCCTCATCAAGGAGACCCTCAACAGAGAAGAGGAAGCCAAAGAGATAGACTGCCTGCTGAGGGTCTGCAAGCCAGTTTAACAGGTTCATTACCGCCCTGACCGAAGGCTGCTCTAAAAGAGCCTCGGAGGATTCTGTCAGCACATCGTAGCCGCGGACTCTCAAAAACTCGGCATACTCCTCGCAGGTCCTGTTTTTCTGACAGAGCACGGCTATATCGCCCGGAAGAACACCCCTGTTAAGAAGGGTTTCCACAAAAGAAAGCACTGTCTGCATCTTCAGGTCCGTGAAACAATCCATGTCTGAAGCTGCTCCCTTTTTCCTTGTGATAAACCTCACGTCAACGTATCCTTCCCGCTCGAGTGTGGATTCCTGCTCCTGATAGTCGTATCCGTATTGTGTTGCAACATCGTAAAAAACCCTGTTGACAAAATCCACGATAACCCTGCCGCTACGGAAGTTTCTCCTGAGGCTCCGGGCCTGCAGCTTTTCGGGATAATGGGAAAGTACGGCATCAAAGAGCCTGCTCTCACCACCCCTGAACCTGTAAATAGACTGTTTTGGGTCACCAACATAGAAAAAAGACCCTACCCTCTCCTTCTGTCCCATTCCCGAGGTCAGTTCATCTGCAACGGGTTTTAAAATCTTCCACTGAGTAATACTTGTATCCTGAAACTCATCGATCAGCAGGTGCTCGATCCGGCTGTCAAGGCGGAAGTAAAAATAATCGGGATTTTCATCGATCAGGGCATTACCGATGAGGAGGTTGTAACATATCCTCGTAACATCATTGAAGCTCAGGGCGTTGAGGCTCTGCTTCGTCCTGTCCGGGTATTGGAGAAACCTCAGGAAGAGGTAAAGGGTTATGCGCTGAAATATGCGGTTTTTATATCTGAAGGAATCCCTCATCTCCTCCTTAAGCAGATCAAAGGAATCCTGTATCTCCGGTAAATACTCAAGGGAGGAAAAGTATTTGTAATCAGTGTACTGCTCCTTTGCAAGGCTCGTAAGGGCAGGCAGGTCTTTTATTCGGGATTCCTCATATTTTTTAAGTTCTGAAATCGCCCTCTTGCCCAGCTCCGGATAGAGACGCCTCATTCTTCCGGCAAGAGACGCTGCATCAGCCCTCACCTTCTTCTCAAGCCCTCTCAGCACATCAAACTCATCAAGCAGCCCTCTGACTTCCTGCTTCCGACTTCCCGCTTCCGACTCCTGACTCCTGACTTCCTGCTCTCTCCCCTCGATCTCCGTCCTTATTGAAAGCATTTCCCTGAAATAACCATCAAGGACCCTGAATGGTGAAAGTTCAGCAGAACCGCTCAGCAGCACGAGGTTTTTAAGGAGCTGCCTCATGGAATCATCAGAATGAATCCCTGCAATAAACTCATCATAGGCCCTTCTGTAAATCCCGTCTTCTTCAGACTCTGTAATTATCCTGAAATCCGGCAATACTCCCGCCTCAAAGGGGAAGAGTCTGAGAACGGAGTTAAAAAAGCTGTCTATCGTAGAAACCCTCAGCCGTGAAATCTCCCTGACAACCCCTTCATATATGCTCCCCGCCTTTTTCCTTAGATACCTCAGAACCCCGGCACGCTCTTCTCCCACCCCTTGCTGCATCCAGTACTCTGCAAGCAGGAGAGCTTCTTCCCTTGGTGCCTGCAGGGCCCCCTGTCCACTATCCTCCGGAAGCTCATGTGCAAGGTATTTGAGGGTTTTGATTATCCGCTCATACATCTCATTGGTCGCCTTGTTTGTAAAGGTGAGGCAGAGTATCCTGTCAGGCTCAACGCCCGCTAAAAGCAGGTTCACCACCCTGAGGCTCAGATTGAAGGTCTTGCCGCTTCCGGCAGATGCCTTAAGCGCTATGCTTTTCTCCGGGGAGAGTATATCGAGTGCGCCTCTATCCATATTCACCGGCATATATCCGTATAAGAGCAGTACCTGCAGTTCTTTTCCTGAGCTGTCTTCTCAAACCCCTGCTCCCTGTCTCTCAATTCCATTACAAGCCCCTCGATATGTCCTGCGAACTCCCCGTCCGTCAGATCTTCAAAGACCCTCCTGAGCCGAAAGCTCCTCTTCAGGTCATAGTATGCAAGGCCCTCCACGTCCATTCCCTTAATCGTCTCCCTGAGCATAAGGCGGTAAAGCGGGAGCTGAAACTCCTTGAAATTTTCATCCAGGACCGTCCTGTCCCTGACGTTTATCTCGGAGAGCTTGTAATCAATAATAAGACCCCTGGTGCGCGCGGACTCAGCAGGGCCCTGAAAGATGTCAACCCTGTCTATCTTTCCCCTGAACCTCATCCCTTTCAGTTTCATGGAAACAGGAAACTCAAGATATGCCGGCATCCATCCTGCTTCAAATACCCCCTTCTCTGAGTCCACAAAATCCCTCAGCTTCTCAATAAATACCTCGATCTCAAGCCTTGCATGATGGCTTTTTCTGAATATATCGTAACTTGCTGCCTCTCTGAGGACCTCGCTTTTCAGCTCACTTGTCAGTTTCTCACAGGAAATGGCAGGGGAATCGGATGGCTGGGGGGTAAAGAGACCGGCCTGACTTCCGTCTTCAGACTTCTGTTTTCTGATTCCTGTCTTCTGACTTCTGTCCTGTAGAGAGGACCCAAAGAGCCTGCTGTAGACATTTTTTATCGCACTATGAAAGATATTGCCGACATCGACCCTCTGCAACTCCTCTGATATCTCCTCCTTCTCCCTGAGCTTCCTTATGTATTTCAGATAGAATCTGAACTTGCACTCCCTGTATGTCCTGAGAGACGTAGGGGTCAGCTCCATCGTCTCAATCAGCCTCAGGACTCGGCTGTCCTTTACCGGAACAAAAGACTTCGCCTGGATAGAGACAGTCGGCAATGAAGGAGCCACTTTCCCGGCACTGTATGACGAGGTTGTCTCGAATTGCCCCCCTCCGCGCTGTATTGCTATCTCTTCAATGAACCTGCTCTTCGGCCTCCTCCCCTCAGAGCCGGCATAACTTAAAAAGACCGCCCTTGCCTTTTTCAGGAGACCGTTAAAATACGTCCTGCTTAATTCCTCCCTGTCAAGGAAGGTCGGCAGTCCCACCCGCTTTCTTATCTCTGTATTCAGGAACATATCCTTTTCACTTGCCGGTGGCATGAACTCTTCGTTCATATCAGGGATAATGACAGCCTTGAATCCCAGTGCCCTCGTTTCAAGCATACCCATCACTGTAACAGGCCCACCCCACGTATGAGGATAGGTGACACTCTTGATGTATTCGTTCAGATAGACGAGATGCCCCAGAGGAGACCCCTTGGGCCAGAAGACCTCATATGGAAGCATGCCGAGCATGATCAACCTTTCAAAAAAGACCTTGCACGCACCCACAAACTCGGGACTCTCCCGGATCTTCTCAATCAATGAGGAGTTCCTCTCCATTATCCATCCCATGAACTCCCTGATACGGCTGCTGAACTCCTTAAAACCCGTCTTCCTGCTGAATATCCCTTCAATCTCCTGAAAAACCTCTTTAAGTTCCCCTGTCATGCATAACTCCTCCGGGCCGACAAAGAGCCTGTTCCTCCTCTTTACATCCCTTACAAAGAGCTCATAGCCCTCACCTGCAAGTCCCCGTACAAAGGGATGGCTCAGAAAGTTCAAGGCAGCCCGTGTGTCATAAGTGCCCCTCTCGTCACACGAGGTGAGCATTGTCTCAAGGGATTTCAGGAATGAGTAGAAGACCGTATCTCTCATCTCAAAACCCATTGCAAAGTTTAGTATACCGTCTCTGTCAAAGGCATGAAGGGTCCTTTTTAATCCATCGTCAGGAAGAACCACAACCGTCTCCTCAGGGCTTATACCCATACCGATTGACTTCCTGATGGAGTCCATTATAAACCCGGTCTGTTCCTCGGGAAGTGAAAACTCTTCAACCTCAATAAAGGCAGGGTAGGGGGCTACGGGTATTTCAGGAGGCAAAGAGGCCTCCCCGGCAAGGGTCCGGGATATCCTCTTTATCTCGCTATCCGCAACACCTTCATAATGGAGAAACACCTTTATATCCACCACATCCGAGGCCTTTTCCATGAGTCTCAATTCAAAACTGCTGAGCCTGCCGGCAATAAGGATATAAATCTTTTTGAACCTTTTTAAGAAGGTGGGGCTATAGAATCGTGACATCCCTGAAGAGAGGAAGTCTCCTTTGAGAAACATCAGATCAATGAGGCCGTTTCGCTTTAATATATCCCTGTAAATGGATGCAATCTCTTCAAGTATCATCACATCCTTTTCGTAATCCGTGTACAGGGCGTTTATCCTGAGGTCTTCAAACCCGACCCCCTCGGCAAAGACCTCTTCATAGAATCTCAGCAGCCTCCTGCCGACAGAGGCAAACCTCATGAAGTCTTCATAATACCTCGCATGCTCCCTTCCAAAGAGCCTCAGGAGATTCTCTGTATCAAGCCCTCTGACAGCCTTTTGCAGATAAAGAAGCCTCAGTTCATCCGGAACAACCCCTGAGCCGCCTGAGTCAAGACATCTGAGGGCAAACTCCTTCATCTCAAAGCAATATGGCAGGACAACGGGAACTGAAGAGTCGTTGCTTATTAAATGGATGAGGTGCCTGATAGACCTTGTTGTCGGCATAACAACGGCAGACTCGAACGGGGGAAACGGCTCTTCCTTCAAATGCATCAAGAGGTATCGTACGGGCAGTTCCTTTAAGGGAAGACTCTCTATCTCGATCATTACTCTGGATTACACAACTCTGGATTACAGAAGGGCATCTCCTCAAGCCCCTCTATCTCGACGACCTTGTTTTTGGAGGTCTCTCCCCTGAGGATATGAATTGCACCCTTTTTGATGCTGAAAAACTTTGAAAGCACTTCTATGAGCTGCCTGTTGGCAGCTCCGTCCACAGGGGCTGATGTGAGCTTTACCTTAAGGGCATCACCCAACGCACCGACTACCCCGGCCCTTGAGGAACGGGGCTCAACACGGATATTCAGGACTATCCCTTTTTTGCTCTTTCTGAAAGGAAGATTATTGCCCATGCACCTGTTTTACCGGTTTTTCCTGAGGCCTTTTGAGACCATAGAATCGATTAAACCAACATTAGCCTTTATCCACCGCGAATCCCACCAGTATAAAGGAGAGACCTCGATTCCCTGGACAAGGATTCCGAAATGAAGGTGGTCTCCACCTGCAAGACCGCTTGATCCCGTCCTTGCAATCAACTCTCCTTTTTTGACCGGTTGTCCCTCCTTTACCAGGATTTCAGACAGATGTCCATACAGACTCATCAACCCGAGTCCATGGTCTATTATCACGGTGTTTCCATATATGCCAAGGTCGCCTGCAAATTTCACAATACCTGAATTTGCCGCCTTAACCGGGGCATTTGAGACCGAGGCAAGGTCATACCCAAGATGTACGCTCCGGCTGACAGGTTTTCCCTTATACAGGTATTCCCTGCGATCGCCATATGCAGCCATAACCTTGCTGTTCTTTAACTGCAGGAAACGCCCCTTCCAGAGCATCCGGGGTTCAGATTTCCGGCCTATTTCGCCAAGCCTTTTGACGTCCCTGTCTCTCCATTCCCCGTTGACCTTGAGGAAGGCGCTGACCGGATCGGGGAGCTCGGATTCATTAAACAATGGATAAACCACACGGTTTATAAAATCATCACTTATCCTGATGGATGACCTCCTGAAGGTCTTTTTCTTTACCTTTGCAGGCAGGGTCCTTATGGTCTGATTTCCGGCATGGTCCCGGGCTACCGCATAAAAGACCGCCTTGTCTTTTATATCAAAAGGAACAGGAAAGAAAACAACATAATCACTGTCTGACCCGTCAGAAGTTTTGTATGCCTTAAATGGCTCTCCATCATCAATCCTTATGAAGACGGAATCAGCCCCCTCTGCCATGAGCAGGGCAACCGTGCCCATGCCCTGGTAAACCACCGACGGGGCATTCACTACCCTGAGTTTTGGAGCCACTGTATCAATCAAGGCATCTATCTTATACTCCACTTTCTTTAAAATCCCCGACTTTGCACGTACTGTAATAACTGCAGGGCCGTCCCTGAGCCCCAGGTCCTTTGGTTTTATCTGCAGTATGTAAGTCTTCTCCATAACTGCAGGCTCATCCTGCAACAATTCCACGGATTTCAGGTCCTGGGTAACAGAGACCTCGATGGATTTCAGGTTTTTACCATGAACCGTTATGGTTTTGTCAGCAGGCAGGAGCTTAAAGGCATCTATCCCCGCTACCACTGGGGGTGGGATAAGAAATAGTTTATATGCCGTGTAAGAGAGAACAAGTATGATAAATGGGAGCAGCAGAATCACGGCCAGTTTCTTGATCCTGCTCCCCTTCTTTTTCTGATATCCAAAACCGTTCAAAAACTCCCTCCTTCTTTAAGGTTTTATTACTCTGTAATCTTTAATTATAATACCTTGGAGTTACTAAAGCAAAGGTGATGTAACAATTTAACCATCGGCACAAGGGAGCTTTTAAAATGGTCTGTCCATCGTGGCTGTCGTTTATGCTGTATAACCCTGCCAGGAAGGCGCTGACCAACAGGGAGAAAGTCCTGAAGGAATCCGGCATAACCGGGGAGAGCGTTGTCCTTGAGGTGGGTGCAGGAAACGGCTTTTTTACCGAGATGCTTGCCCGGACGGCAAAGAAGGTGTATGCCGTTGAACTGCAGGCGGGGATGCTGGAGAAACTGAAAAAGCGTATTGCCGGGTGTGCCGGAAAAGTAGAGGTACTGCACGGGAACGTCTCGGATATTGATCTTCCGGATGCGTTTGCTGATGTGGCCTTTATTTATTATGCCTTCCACGAAATAGAGAGGAAACCGGAAGGCGTAAGAAAAATTGCACGGGCCGTTAAGGTCAACGGCATCCTCTCCATCTATGAGCCTGCAATTGAGGTTGGAAGGGAGGCAATGGACAAGACCCGTGATGCCTTTGAGTCAGCGGGGTTCAGGACTGAAGTACGAAGAGACACGCTGTTTACCAGGTTTCTGCGTATGAGGAAAGAAGGGGGGAAATCCAGCCGCTAAAGATATCCCTCTGTAACATAACGGCGCATCATCCGGTGAGTATTGAAATAGTATGCAAGCTTTCCTATGGCATGCTGCATCATCCGTATCCAGCCGTCACGATCATTATAGTAAAGAGGAATAATCTCATGTTCAAGCTTGTTGTAAAGGTCCTCTGAGTCCCTTCTGTCTGCAGCGTTCTCATCAGGAACCAACTCCGAGGGTGCTGCCCCTATGGACCAGCCTGTATATCCCTCAATGTATCCCTCAATCCACCAGCCATCAAGGACACTGAAGTTCAACACCCCGTTATGGGCTGCCTTCATACCACTCGTCCCGGATGCCTCCAGGGGTCTTAAGGGGGTATTAAGCCATACATCCACCCCTGAAACCATCCTGAGTGCAATATCCATGTTGTAATTTTTCAGATAGGCAATCTTTAAATCGTCCCGAAGTTGTCCGATATAGGAAAATATCCTCTCTATCGCCTTCTTTCCCGGTTCATCCTGAGGGTGTGCCTTGCCGGCATAAATGATCTGTACCTTCCCGCCGGCAATCTTTTTCAGTCTTTCAATATCCCTGAAGAGCAGGTCGCCCCTCTTGTAAGCTGTCGCCCTTCTTGCAAACCCAATGGTCAGGGTATCATGATCCATGCCCGTTCCGGTCGTTTCATTAACATAATCTATCAAATTCTTTTTCGCATCCATGTGGGCCTGCCATATCTCTTCATGTGGTATCTTTTCAACACGAACAAGCAGCTCCGGCTCATTGGCCCAGCCGGGAAAGTAGCGGTCAAACAGTCTCTTAAAGCTGTTCGATGTCCAGGTGAAGGAATGGACGCCGTTAGTGATCGCGTGTATCTCATATCCGGGAAACATAATCCGCGAGACATCCCGGTGCTTCTTTGCAACACCGTTTACATAATCACTGAGATTAAGGGCAAGGAGGGTCATGTTGAGGTTTTCCTCCTCTCCGCCAAGCTCCCTGAGTATGTCAAGTGGAATAAAGTCACCAAGACACTTTTCCACCAGGTCAAAAGAAAACCTGTCATGTCCTGCCTCAATCGGGGTATGCGTGGTAAAGACACACATTTCCCTTACCTTCTCTGTATCCCAGACCAGCTTTTCATCCCAGACCTCCTCTATACTCCTCCTGTACCGTCTGAGAAGATCAAGGGTAAGAAAGGCTGAGTGTCCTTCATTCATGTGATACTTTTTTATCTCAAAACCAAGGGCACTTATCAGCCTGACCCCGCCTATGCCAAGGACTATCTCCTGCTTTATCCTGTATAAGCGGTCGCCCCCGTAAAGATAATCCGTTATTGTCCTGTCCTCAGGGCTGTTTTCCTCTATATCGGTATCAAGGAAGAGGACGGGCACCCTGCCACCAACTATACTCTCCACAATATAGAGCCAGGCCCTGACAAAAACCTCTCGGCCTTCTATCTCAACTGTCACCTTTTCCGGCAGCAGCTGCATGAAGTCAGATGGGTTCCACTCCGAGGGGTACTCAACCTGCCTGCCCTCCGGTGTAATATCCTGCTCAAAAAAACCTTTCCTGCTCAATAGGGTTACAGCAATCAGAGGCAGTTTCAGGTCCGCAGAAGACTTGATGGTGTCGCCTGCAAGCACACCCAGACCACCACTGTAAGTGGGCATCTCCCTGCGAAGACCTATCTCCATTGAGAAGTAGGCTATCTTGGGCTCATCTAAGAAATCTGTAAGTATTGACATGACGTCATATTATAGCCCAAAAACCTCACATTTATGCAACATTGGTTTGACCCCACCCTCCTTTTCTTGACATTTTCTTACATTTTTGTTTTAAAATAGGAAAATACTGCTACGGCAATTTTATGCCGACCTCATACAAAAGCAGGGCCCAAATCATAACGTGATTCTATTACGGATACTTCACAGCTATGAACAACTTCACTACGTTCCCTTTGATGCAGAAGAAACACAGATAACAAAGAAATGAAGACCCTTATGGATAAAGAAAAAGAACTGATAGTCAGGAAGAACAGGGAACTGAGTGCTATCCTCGAAGTGAGCCGTGTCCTCACTGCTTCTTTTGACCTTGAAGAGAACCTCCGCGCTGCAATGAAAATACTCGGAAGCCTTCTCGAAATGCAGAGGGGATGTGTCTTTCTGCTCGACCCGCTTTCAGATGAACTGCGCATAGTGGCTGCTCATGGACTGACAAAAGAGGAAGTCAAGCGCGGTAAATACCGGATAGGTGAAGGAATAGTCGGCAGGGTCATAAAAACAGGCTCCCCCATGTTTATACCTAACATTGGAGAAGAACCAAAGTTTCTGAACAGAACAGCATCAAGACCAAAAAAACACGGGGTCTCTTTCCTCTGTATTCCTATTGAACTGAAGGGCGAGATACTTGGGGTGATCAGTGCAGACAGGATATATGCTGAAGAACACGGCAGTGTGGATGACGACCTGAGGGTATTGAAAATAGTGGCATCACTGATTGCCCAGTTTGTAAAACTCTGGGAAAACTACAGAAAGGCCGAACAGGAGAGGGAGTCTCTCAGGGTCCAGTTGAAGGAAAGGTACAGCCTGCCAAACATTATCGGCGAATCCGAAAAGTTCCAGAGTGTGCTGAAGGCCGTGATGAAGGTTGCCGGTACAGATACAACCGTCCTGCTTTTGGGTGAGAGCGGAACAGGAAAGGAACTGATTGCAAGAACGCTTCATTATCAGAGCCACCGTGCAAAAGGTCCTTATGTTGCTGTAAACTGTGCAGCCCTGCCTGACAATCTCCTTGAGGTCGAACTCTTTGGTGTGGAGAAAGGGGCTTTTACGGGAGCAACAACGAGCAGGACAGGCAGGTTTGAGCTTGCTGGCGGAGGAAGTATATTCCTCGATGAAATAGGCGAGATTCCTTTAGGGCTCCAGGCAAAACTGCTAAGGGTGCTGCAGGAACGCACGTTTGAGCGTGTCGGCTCTTCCAGGTCCAGAAAGGCTGATGTAAGGGTTATTTCTGCTACCAACAAAAACCTGCTGGAAGAGGTCAAGCAGGGAAATTTCAGGGAAGACCTTTACTGGAGATTAAATGTGGTTCCCATTGTCCTTCCGTCCCTGAGAGAGAGAAAACGGGATGTTCCCTTGCTTCTGAACTATTATCTGGACAAGTTCAACAAAACCTATAATAAACGGGTGCTGATTTCAGAAGATGCGCTTTCTATCTTCAGTGATTACTCCTGGCCGGGTAATGTAAGGGAGCTTGCCAACACAGTGGAACGGCTTGTCATAATGACGGAAAAAGATATAATTGTACCGGAAGACCTCCCGTTTAATCTTGCATCTACCGATACACGAATCTCCACAAAGAAAAACTCCTGTTTTTACGAAGAGCATACCCTTGGTCACGAGGTTCAGAACCTTGAACGCGAGAGAATTATACGGGCATTAATGGAACACAATTATATTCAGCACAGGGCTGCAAGGGCACTTGGCATTACCCCCAGACAGCTTGGTTACAGAATAAAAAAGTATGGAATTGAACTGCAGAACCTGAAATAAAGGAAGGGGGGCTGACCAGCCCCCCTTCCTTTAAAGCTAAAGCGCTGTTTCTCCTTTTTCTCCGGTCCTGATTCTGTAAGCTTCGCCAACTGGCGTGACAAATATCTTTCCGTCACCAATCTTGCCCGTCTTTGCACTCTCGATAATCTTCTCAATTACCTTTTCCGCCATATCATCAGGAACCACTATCTCCAACTTTACTTTCGGCACAAAGGTAACTTCATACTCTGCACCCCTGTATACCTCAACATGGCCCTTCTGCCTGCCAAACCCCTTCACCTCCGTCACGGTCATACCCTGAACCCCCAACTTATGCAGTTCATCCTTTACTTCATCAAGTTTAAAGGGTTTTATTATTGCCTCTATCTTCTTCATCTTCTCCTCCTGTTCACTTTTTAAGCCAGTTCATCATGACTTTAAACCCTTTGCAGATGGATGAATCTGAAAGTCAGGATAAGCCTCAATACCGTGCTCTCCAACATCAAGACCTTCAAGTTCTTCTTCAGCGCTTACCCTTATGCCGATAGTCACCTTAATCAACTTGAACAGGATAAATGCCGTTGGAAATACCCACAGGAATGCAGCCCCTATACCAATAAGCTGTACCCCAAGTATCTTTAAGGTAACACCCTCGGCATTGAATAGTCCAGCAGCAAATGTGCCCCACGCACCACAGACTCCATGAACAGAGACTGCACCGACAGGGTCATCAACCTTCAGTACCTGGTCTACGAAGACCACCGAGAGGACGACTATAAATCCGGCAATGAGGCCTATCAGTATGGCACTGCCCGGAAGGACATTGGCACAGCCTGCAGTGATACCCACAAGACCGGCAAGGGCACCGTTTAACGTCATGGTTGCCTCAGGCTTCTTGAACATTATCCATGACATCAGCATTGCACCCACTGAGCCGGCAGCAGCAGCCAGAGTTGTATTGACCGCTATTAAAGCTATATCCTTGGTGGCAGTGGTGGTACTGCCGGCGTTAAACCCATACCAGCCAAACCAGAGGATAAAGACACCCAGTGCGCCGAGTGCGATATTGTGGCCGGGGATGGCCTTGGTCTTCCCATCAACATATTTTCCGATTCTGGGACCCAGGACAATGGCCCCTGCAAGGGCAGCCCATCCGCCCACGGAGTGGACAACAGTAGAGCCTGCAAAGTCAATAAAGCCAAGTCCTTCGAGCCAGCCGTTACCCTTGTAGAGACTGCCCCATGCCCATGAACCAAATACCGGATAGATCAGGCCGCTTATCACTACTGAGTATGCGAGGTAGGCCACAAACTTTGTCCGCTCTGCCATGGCTCCCGAGACAATAGTGGCTGCAGTGGCGGCAAATACCACCTGAAACATCCAGAAAGCAAGTGTCCACGGGTCCTTGTCCTGCGCAAAATCACTCAGAAAAAAGCCTGTGGTTCCAAACCAGCCTGTTGTGGTAACTCCGAACATTATTGCAAAACCGACCGCCCAGTATGCAAGTGCACCCATGGACATATCCATCAGGTTCTTCATCAGGATATTTACGGTATTCTTTGCCCGCGTAAAACCGGTCTCCACCATGGCAAATCCCGCCTGCATGAAAAAGACCAGAAACGCAGCTATCAGGGTCCAGACAAAGTCTGCGTTTGTCTGCACTTCAGCTGCCGTTATCACCGCTTCCTCAGTTGCCGGTTGAGCAGTCACCGACTGCTCAACCACGACAACTTCAGGAGGGTTGGAACTCCCCTGTTCTTCAGCAAACAAAATGCCTGCCGAAGACAACAGTAGGGCTATTATCATTACAACTAAAAATCGTTTCATTTATTGCCTCCAGAGCTCCAGTTTTAAAATCAAGACTCTCTGCTCTTATTTAAAAATCTATATCCAACTGTAGTGTTGCAGTTGGTTTGTAGCTGCTTTCGTTATAAATGTCATAGCCGACAATCACTCCAACGTTTGGGGCGAACTTCCAAGCAACTCCAAAACTCAGTGCACCGTAACCATTGTCCCCGCCCTGATAGTCTATAGCGGCCCAGAGTTTGTCTGATACCTCGGAAATCGTCCTGTCCCATGAGAGTAAAACGCCGGTATTGTCCTTATCGCCATTGATGTCAACCAGTACCTTATCATTACCGACGTAGTAGCCTGCAGAGAGCCTTCCGATCTTGTCAAAGCTCTTTGCTACAAGACCATAATATATGTTGGAGTCAGAGACATCCTTTTCTGTACCAAAATCATAACCACCGACAGCAAGTGCAGGGGCTCCTTTGAAAAGTATCCCTTCCGGTACGCCAAGCTTTGCATTGAACAACATGGGAGAATCATGCGCTCCATCCATGTCCCTGTAATCGATCCCGGCTTCCATCTGAATTTTCTCAAATGGTAACACGCCGACAGTCAATCCAATGTTTGTCACTATTCCGTTTCCCTCTGTTCCAATATACGAATCAAAACCGTAATGAGGCGTTTTGTACGGCTGAATATCCGTTGAGGGAATCCATATCTGTGTAGATGGTGTGGCATTGGCAATGCCGGAAAATAAAACTAAAGCCACAATGCTTACAGCTAATATCCTGAGAGTCTTCATGCTATCCTCCTATAATCTTTTTTTTTAAATTTTTTTTCATTATGCCTTTTACATCCTGTCCTTTACACAAAAAGCTCACAAAAGTCCTTCTACACATCACCTCCTTGAATATTGTTGAACAGGCCCCAGGGGTCCTATCTCTCAAGGGAAGTCCCCTCCGCCTTTCCCATTCCTGCCTTAATGCCGTATTTTCTGATCTTATAGCCTATCATCCTCTCCGTAATTCCAAGGGTCCTTGCTGCCTTTGCCTTGACCCAGTTACTCTCCCTGAGGGCATTGAGTATCTCCCCCCGCTCCAGGTCTTCAATTTTGTGTTTCAGGGAATCCATTGCTTCTCACCTCATAAATACAATTAGTTAATACTATAGCTAAAACCGTGCCACCTGATAACCTGTTGATTTATTTGACTTTTAACTTTCAATGCAACCATACAAAATTGTATGGGACTACAATTTTGTTATTATCGTACGTTTTTGTTTGCTTCTCAATGCTGTCAACCACGCAGCTGACTTATCACTATTTTTTAATAGCCTGGCAAGACGGGCTGGCGACTTGATATAATCAACCCCATGACAGAAAGCAGGAAGATTGCAAGGTCAGCCTCCCTTATCTCCTTTGCTACCTTTATCAGCCGTATCCTCGGATTTGTCAGAGATGTGGTAATAGCAGGGTTTTTCGGTGCAACCGGGCTTTCAGACACCTTTTTTGTGGCCTTCCGCATCCCCAATCTCTTGAGGGAGCTGTTTGCCGAGGGCTCAATGTCGTCAGCCTTTATCCCGGTGCTTACAGAGACCAAGATAAAAAAAGGAGAGGAAGAGGCTCGGAGGCTTGCGAAAATAACCTTCACATTCATACTTATTGTTGTTGGATCAATATGCGTTGCAGGGATTATCTTTGCCCCGGTAATAGTCAGAATCATAGCCCCGGGGTTTACCCAACCTGAGCAGTTAGCCACCACAGTGCTTTTGACAAGGATAATGTTTCCCTTCCTCCTGTTTGTCAGCCTTGCAGCCCTGACAATGGGTGTCCTTAATGTAGAGAGGGTATTTTTTATACCCGCCCTTTCATCTGCATGGTTTAATATAGCGATTATCTTTACAATAATCCTGCTGTCATCCCATCTCAGCAGGCCGATCCTCGCTGTTGCCATTGGGGTCACAGTGGGGGGGATCGTACAGTATGCCACCCAGATACCCTTGTATCTGAGAAAGGGCTACACCTATGGGATAGATACCAACTTCAGGAACGAAGGGCTCAAAAGGATGGCGGTACTGGTGCTTCCGTTAACCCTCGGCCTTGCAGTATCACAGATCAATATATTCGTGAGCACTATCCTCGCATCCTTTCTGCCGCAGGGAAGCATCGCCTACCTCTATTACTCCATGCGTCTCATTCAGTTTCCCGTGGGGATATTCGGGGTTGCCATGGGAATGGCTGCCCTGCCGGCGCTCTCATCACATGCTGCCAAGGGTGATATGGAATCACTGGGAAAGGATTTTTCCTCTACCCTCAGGCTCCTCTTCTTTATAACCGTTCCGTCAATGGTGGGGCTGATCGCCCTGAGATATCCAATCGTAAATCTCCTCTTTCAGCGGGGAGAGTTTGACTACACTGCTACAAGAGGCACTGCCTTTGCCCTTGTCTTTTATTCTCTGGGCATATGGTCCATGGTGGGGGTAAGGGTTGTGGTTGCGGCATTCTATTCAATGCAGGATACCCGGACTCCGGTAAAGGTGGCCCTGCTCTCCCTGGCAACGAATATCATCCTGAGCCTCCTGCTCATGGGACCGCTGAAGCACGGAGGGCTTGCACTTGCAAACTCCGTATCATCAGGTGTCAACTTCTCCCTCCTCTTCTACCTCCTCAACAGGAAGATAGTGAGTGTGGAGTACAGGAGGGTTTTGACCTCTTTCCTGAAGACCCTCATTGCCTCAATCATAATGGGCCTCGCAGCATGGTCAATACTGCATGGCCCCCTCTGGAGGGGCAGCGGAGAGGTGCTTAAAAAGAGCCTTTACCTTGGCGGAACCATCCTATTATGTGCAGGTCTCTACTTCCTCCTTGCCCTGATACTGAAAAGCGAAGAGGTCAAAACACTTTTTAATATGTTCAGGAGGAGCCGCAAAGCCTAAAAGGGGAGGGGTCAGGTCTCAACATTCAACATAACTAACTGTCTTTACTTGTCTTTCCTATCTTGTCTTCATACCTTTTACATGCCTGAGATACTGCAGCATAGTCCATTCGAAACATCTCGCCTATCTCTTTGAGGCTCAGTGATGTATATCTCTTCAGCAGGTAAAGCGCCATCTGACGATACATATTTCCACGTTTCTTGCTGAATATCTCTTCACGGCTGATCGAAAGTTCCCCCATGACGTGCTGAATAATCTCCTCCGGCGTATATGCTTCTGCTTCTCTTGTCTCAGATATCTCTCTTTTACGCCCAACGGACTGAATCTTTTCTTTAACTGTTTCTATAAACCTTCCCTTACCAAGGACAATGCCCTTATATGAGTCCTTCAGAGGATTTTCCATATAAAGATTTTTAAGCACATAGTTTTCATACTTCTTTTGTGCCCTGCGGGGGTCTTTATCAAACTGTTTAAGGATAAACTCGGTATCAAGCCGTGCTACAGGCCTCCTTTTCCCGATATATTCAGGATAACTGCTCCATCGGTATTCTTCGGGATTATTAACCATACCGGCCCGAACAGGATTTGCATGGATGTAGGCCGAGAGCTGAACTGCATAACTGTCTTCTTCAACTACAATTGACTTGTATCTCCCCTGAAACACTACACCCACGACCTTATGCTTTGCCTTAAACCAGTTGGTATAGGAGGCATTCAGGTAGTGCATCCCCTCTGATATGTTGGCAAGCGGGGTCTTTATAAAAAGGTGATAATGATTATCCATCAGGCAATAGGCATAGCACACAAGGGAATATTTATCGCACGTCTCTCCTGTTTTATCAAGGAATATCCGCCTGTCATCATCACCATAAAAGATATTTTCCTTACGGTTTCCCCTTGCTGTTATATGATAAACAGCATTCTCAAAGGATAGTCTTAAAGGTCTTGCCATGGGTAAATCTTATCATTTACACCCCCTTATGTCAAATGTTGAGACCTGACCCCTTTCCTTCCCTGGCCTGTTCCGGTATAATCAGATTAAGGACGCAAAACAGCGTTGGCTACCCGTGAAGACGAGAAAAATAACTGAAATTATATGCAGGAGATACTGCAGGTATTATAAGGAAGGGAAAGAGGACCTCCTCTGCGGGACTTACAGGTTTTTGGCAGAGAGATACTCAACCGGGGAGTTGGAGAGGGTACCGGAGGAGATTACACCTGACTTTTCAGGGGACGCCTATATACTGGAGGAGATATGCAGGAGGTGTGAGTTTTTCGCTGATGGCTGTGACTTCAGGGGAGGCAATCCCGGCCCTCCGTGCGGGGGGTATTATATAGTGGAATGGCTAAGAAAAGAGTCCGGATAGCGGACACCCCTCACAGCGGGGCCCTGGTTTGCAGAAATCCTTGCCCAGCCTTACAAGGAGTGCATGATACTCGTTGAACAACTGCACATCACGGGGCAGGGCGGCATGAAAAAGTTCCTGAAATCTCTCATAGGACTCTGAGCCGTCCATAATCCCATGTCTTGAAAGCACCCTCTTTGTATAGGCATCTATAACGAAAACCGGCCTTTCAAGGGCGTAGAGGAGCATGGAGTCAGCGGTCTCGGGCCCAATGCCGTTAACACTCAGCAGCTGACGCCTCAGGGTTTCGGTATCAACCTTTCTCATCTTCGAAACCCTTCCCGAATAGTGCTTGATAAAGAACTCAATAAAGGCCTTCAACCTCTTGGCCTTAACATTAAAATACCCTGCAGGCCGGATCAGTTCGGCAAGCCTCTCTTGGCTCATCTCATGGATGGCCGCAGGTGTCAGGGCCCCTGCCCGCTTCAGGTTCTCTATTGCGCGCTCCACATTTCCCCAGTTAGTGTTCTGGGTAAGTATTGCCCCCACCATCACCTCAAAAGGGCCGTCACCCGGCCACCAGTGCTGACGGCCAAAGGTTGAGAAGAGCCTTGAGTAGATATCCATCAACAGGTTGTCCTTAGGGTGTGGTATCAGCAGGTGGAAACCTCCTGCATTAATTCGCCAACTATCCTGAAGTACTCTTTTTCACAGTTTTCCTCTATTTCCTTCATCCTCTGAAAGGGCCGGTTAAAATCCTCTTCTGCTGCTGTAAAGATACCATGTCCGTATACAATGGCAGCGTCTGATTCCTTAAATGCCTCTGGAACGGTTCTGACCATGCCTGTTGGACCGGTTCCTACTTCACCAGGAACAACCGGCACACCGCAGACATACCTTTTTTCAGGACATGCCTTGTAGCACTGCCCCCGCAAGTGACACTCCTTGAGACAGTGCATGGACATAATAACAGAGAACTTCGGGTGACCATGCAGTATGAAGCGGAATGGGGTCATCCGGTATATGGCCCTGTGGGTTGCAAACTCGGATGAGGAGGTTATTCCGACGGATGAGGAGCCGTCAACAGGCACGGCATCTATACAGCCCTCAAGCTCGTCAAGGGAGGCAGCGGTTTCACTGATATATATTCTGCTGTCAAAATAAGAGGACATATTTCCGAAGAAGGAATCCACCAGCCTTTCCGTCACAAGTCTTTTGCCTGCCTCTACCATCATTGAATATACCATGGCTTCGTCTTCCGGCGGGCCTTTGAGCAATTGATGAAGACTTCCGCTATCTTCAAGGCCTGCCTGCTGTGGATACAAAAAAGCCTTTATCCTGTCAAACCCGTTGATTCTTTCCCTGTCCGGTTTCAGATTATTTTTTTTGCAGGTTTCAAGATAGATCAGGTGGTCATGGAAGTATTTAACAAAGGTGGAGAAGCAGGCCGAGCTGTATGAGATAAATGCCTGCTCCGGAGAGATGGTCCCGTAGCTTACAATGGCGGTCCCGGTCTCAACAACGGCTGACTTCCTCTCTGAAAGGACATGGGCTATCTTCTGCGGGTCCGGAGAATCTATCACCGGTATATCATGAAAAAATGTCCTTGTCTCACAATCCTCAGGGATAATGGCCCTGTAGTCCGGGAGTTCGGACAGACCGTACCTGAGCAGGGCCCTGATGATGCTTCTGCGGGGTTCTTCCGGAACTGCAAAGAGCAGGGAATTGATATTCATCAGACCAAAAACCTCTTTCAGGGCCTGAAGGCTGATGAAGTGAAGGTCTGAGGTAGTGTTTGAGTATATCTCCTCATCTATGGCAAGGGAGAGTATTTCAGACCCTTTGGCAAGCCCCTGTGAAACGAGCTTGTCGGCATATTTGTCAATCAGCTCTTTCATCTTCTTCTGTAACTCTCCCCTCCTCGTCATAGCCCCTGATTCTGTAATACCTGTCAAGGGTATCATCAAAATCCTTCCTCCTGATTGGCGGGATTGTCACGTTCTCGTCTGAATACCCCGCATCCCTGAAAAACCTCTCCGGCAGGTCGTCATCCTTTCTTGAAAAGCCGTTCAGTGTATTGAGATGCCTTTCAAGAAGCCACGTACGCTCCCCTGCCCTCACGAGTGACTGCACATCATACTCCCTTGCCGTCACTGCATTTATGGCCTTTGCATACTCCTCAAGGGAGGCTGCAAAGAAGACAAACTTGCATGCTGTAAGGGAATCTATTACTGTGTTTATATCCTCGGATATCTTGACCATCCTGGCCTTGCCCACAAAGGAGAACCTGTCAACAGCCACAGGCTTTCTGAGTATCTCGTAACTTATCGGATATGCCCTGAGGTGGCAGCCTCCTCGGTTTGAGGTGACATAGGAAAGGGCCATGCCATAGGCGCCCCGGGGGTCGTAGGCCGGAAGCTCAAGTCCCTTTACCGTCATGCTGAGCTCAGGCACACCCTTTGACTCTGCAAACCTCCTTGAACCCTCGGACAGGGCGTCTCCAATACCCTGCCTCTCCCCTATAAGCACTACATGCCTGAGGAGCTCCTCAGGCGACAGCCTCTTGCCTGAAAACTCTGAATAACAGGCAATGGTGGATGCAGTTGTAATGGTGTCAAGGCCGTAATCATTACAGAGGCGGTTTGCCTCGACAATACTTTGGAGGTCACTGTTGCCGTTGAGGGCGCCAAAATGTGAGACCGTCTCGAATTCAGGCATAACCTCACCTGCCCTGCCCACTTTCTTGCATAGTATGGGGCACCCCCTGCAACCTTTCTTTTTTGTATGATAGGCGGTCTTCATTGAATAACCCGAGTATTGGCCGGACTTGGGGAATACACTCTTTCTGAAATTCTCCGTAGGCTCCATCCTCCTTGCATGGATAAGGTCAACAAGGGCTGCCGTACCGAATTCGCTGAGGCCGAACTCACCAAATACTGCAGGTGAGGCCCTGAGCAGCCTCATTATCTCCTCCCTTGCCTTTTTCAATGCCCCGGGATCAGCGACCTTTACCTCTCCTGTCCCCCTTATCTTTATTGCCTTCAATCTCTTGGCCCCCATAACAGCCCCAAGCCCGCCCCTGCCTGCAAGGTAGTGTCCGTCAAATACAATTGAAGCAAACCTGACGCCCCGCTCTCCTGCACGGCCGATTATGGCCGTGGACCCGTCATCACCAAGAATTGCTGCCGTCTCTTCTACATTCCTGCCATAAAGCCCCCCTGCGTCCTTTATGGATATATTACCGTCCTGAATATCTATCGTCACCCACTCTCTGGATAGACCGGAGATAATGAGCATATCAAACCCCGCCCTCTTCAGCTCGGTTGCAAACCTGCCCCCGACAGAGCAGTCAAAAACCGTTGATGTGAGTGGAGACCTTGAGACCACGGAGAGCCTTCCTGATGTGGGGGCAGAGGTACCGACCAGTGGGCCGGAGGCAAATATTATCGGCATATCCTCTGAATCAAACGGTTTTGTAATGTGCTCCCTGATCAGCGCCACACCAAAACCCCGTCCCCCGATATATTTCTCGCACAGTTCCGGCGGGGTCTCAAATATATCCCAAACTCCTTCCGAGAGGTCTATCCTGATGCTTTTTCCTGTATACCCTGTCATTTGCACCTTCCGTTCATTTTATAAATAAATGTCAGCACCTCAGCCACAGCCCTGTAGAGTTCCGGCGGTGTCTCTTCATACATATCAAGGGTGGAGAGTATCTCCACCAGGGCCTTGTCCTCATGGATGGGCACCCCGTGCTCACGGGCAAGGGCGATTATCCTCTCGGCAAGCCATCCCCTGCCCCTGGCCACTACTTTCGGTGCCGCATCAACACCCTGTCTGTATTTCAGGGCTGCTGCCTTTTTCCGCTCTTCCTTCATACCCTTATATCAAGTCCTTCTGAAATGGCGCTGCTGAAGTCTGCTTTCTCCTCATGCCTCGCACTGATGCTGCCGACTTTAAGGCCGGAGGCTTTAAACTGTTTCTCAAGCATGGGCAAGCCCTCCTTCAGCGCTTCAACAAAGGCCCGGTTCTCTGTAATGAACCTGATATGGAAACGCCCTGACTGCATAAGGATATGGGCCATTATCCTGCCGGTCCCCTCTATATCAAGGTTGACAATGCAGGAATACGCCCTCTCTTCGGGCTTCCCCCTGTATGATTCCCTGAATATCAATTCTCCATCCCGCAAATCCTTCCAGAAGAGGGGGATAAAGACCTGTAACGATTCATTCAGTCTTGACTGAAGCTGAAAGAACTCTATGTTTTTGATGAGTTTGTCTATAGCCGTGTTCAGATTATCAGGCTTTATGTTGTTCTGAATTAATTGCTCAATTACACCTGCATCCCTTAGCGCGCCTTTAATGCTGAGAAGGGTACCCTTGAGGTCGTCCCTGATAATCCGTGCAAGTCCTTTTTCAACATCCGGCTCAGTACCGGTATTGAGCATGGTCTTCTGTTGAAGCTCCTGTTTCAGCATATCATCTGTAACGAGCCTCAGGGTAAGCAGCCTTAATTTTGACTCAAAAAATATGCCGGAGGACTCTATTAGATCCTTCGAAATACCCGATGCGAGCATCTCAATCTGAGGGAAGAATCTTTTTAGTGATGCAAGCTGGGGGAGCACTTCCCTGACGGATCCGGGAAGCGTCTCAATCAGGCTCCTCAGTCTTCCCATCTCCCCCGCCTCAAGTCTTGCACCCCTGAGGTTATCAAGGGCAGAGAGGATGGAGCTTTTCAGAGTCTCTGAAGACTCCCTCCCTCCTCCAACCAACCTCAGCCTTATCTCGTTTCCCTTGCCCTCTACCCTGAGCATAAGGGTTTCATTCTTTTGCAGGGGAATGTCTGTCGTTGCCTTAAGAACCGTGTTTTTCAGCCTGATGGAGACAGTGTTGCCGGAAGTGATATTCAAAACCTCGGCCTTGACAATATCCCCTATCTTTAAGGTGAGGGCCGGCCTGTCCCTGATAAGAAGGTTTATAAACTTTCCTGTCTTATTAATCAACGGCCCTTGCATTTTCTAATTAACGGCCCTGCATTTTGCCTTTTTCAAGTCCCCTGTATTTTAATATAAACCGGTCACTTATAGTATAATTTATTTACTTATCGTATCTTACTGAAAAGGAGCTTTATATGCTTGATGCAAGGTTTGTCAGAGAGAATGTTCAGGTTGTCAGGGATGCACTGCAAAAGAGGGGTTATGAGATAGCACTTGATGAGTTCCTCTCTCTTGAGGAGAAGCGCAGGGAGGTAATCAGGGAGGTGGAGGAGCTCAGAAACAGGCGCAATGTGGTCTCTGATCAGATTGGAAGCCTGAAGAAGGGCGGCGGTGATGCCACAGACCTGATCAGCGAGATGAAAAAGGTCTCGGAGAGGATAAAGGCCCTGGATGAGGAGCTGAAGGGTGTTGATATAAAGGTCAGGGATTTTCTCCTGAATCTGCCCAACATTCCCCATGAATCAGTACCCGTTGGCAGGGATGAGAGTGATAACCTGGAGATCAGGCAGTGGGGAAAGCCTGAAGAGTTCGATTTTGAACCCCTGAACCACTGGGATATCGCCGAAACCCTTGATATTGTTGATTTCGACAGGGCATCAAAGATTGCAGGGGCAAGGTTTGCCCTGATGAAGGGCCATGGGGCAAGGCTTGAGAGGGCACTCATGAACTTCATGCTTGACCTGAACACCTCAAAAGGCTATAAAGAGGTCTTCCCGCCAATCCTGGTTAACCGGGAGAGCATGACCGCTACAGGCCAGCTCCCGAAGTTTGAGCCGGATCTCTTCAGAATTGCTGATCCGGAGCTGTATCTCATCCCGACAGCAGAGGTGCCGGTGACCAACATCCACAGGGATGAGATCCTGAATGAAAAAGACCTGCCCATCTACTACACGGCTTACACCCCCTGCTTCAGACGTGAGGCAGGCTCCTATGGCAAGGACACCCGAGGACTCATCAGGCAGCACCAGTTCAACAAGGTTGAGCTGGTAAAGTTCGTCAGGCCCGAAGAATCCTATGAAGAGCTTGAGAGACTTACAGGAAATGCAGAGGATATCCTGCAGAGACTTGGACTTCCTTACAGGGTGGTGGTGCTATGTACCGGAGACCTTGGCTTTTCCGCTGCAAAGACATACGATATTGAGGTGTGGCTGCCGGGGCAGGGCCGTTACAGGGAGATATCTTCCTGCTCAAATTTCGAGGACTTTCAGGCCCGCAGGGCAAACATCCGTTTCCGCAGGGAAGGCAAAAAGGGCGCAGGATTCGTTCATACACTGAATGGCTCCGGGCTTGCAATAGGAAGAACGGTTGTGGCAATCCTTGAAAACTACCAGCAGAAGGACGGCACAGTGGTTATTCCTGAAGCGCTGAGACCGTATATGGGGATGGATGTGATTAAATAAATCTTTAATATGGATATCTGAATCAGGTCTTTTTCTGATCGGACGCGCATTCCTACATTTTTGTATGACATTTTTGTAGGCCATACAAAAATGTAGGACAGGCAGGGCTCACTGTCCCTGAAAACAGGGCATTTCACGGATGGCACGAATATTGTAAATTATCGCAGACTGCCGGCAATCGCCGGATTATTGCCGGACGTAAATCTCTTAGAATTTTAAATACTACAGGAGGTATTTCCAATGAAGATGGTTTCTGCTGTAATCAAGCATTTTCGGCTTGACAATGTACGGAAAGCCCTGACGGACATCGGGGTGGAAGGTATGACCATTATTGAGGTAAAGGGTTTTGGGCGTCAGAAGGGTCACATGGAGGTATACAGGGGTGTGGAGTATGAGGTGAGATTCCTGCCAAAGATCAAGGTAGAGGTGGCCGTGACTGATGAAAAACTCGATCAGGTTATTGATGTTATTCAGGAAGCTGCAAGGACAGGCGAGATAGGGGATGGCAAGATATTTATTTATAACCTGCAGGATGTGGTGAGGATCAGGACAGGGGAGAGAGGAGAGGAAGCGATATGATGAAAAAAGAGGACTCAGGAGTTGGAAGCCAGGGCTCCTTGATAAATGGAAAACTGGTTTTGATTTCGCTATTCACAGGTTTTCTGGTATTCCTTTCCTGCAACAGCGCATTTGCAGGGGAAGCAACGGGGATCGATACAGGCGATACTGCCTGGCTATTGATGTCCACAGCTCTTGTCATGCTGATGACCCCGGGGCTTGCCTTTTTTTATGGCGGAATGGTGAGGAGCAAAAATGTCCTCGGCACCATAATGCATAGTTTTATAATCCTGTGTATTGTGAGTATTGTCTGGGTATTGTGGGGGTATACACTTGCCTTTGGCCCTGACATAGGCGGGTTTGTTGGCGGACTGAAGTGGTTGGGCCTGCAGGGTGTTGGACAGGAACCCGCTCCACTGGCCCCAACAGTGCCCCACCTTGCATTCATGATGTTTCAGGGGATGTTTGCCATCATCACACCTGCCCTTATAACAGGGGCCTTTGCAGAGAGGATGAAGTTTTCGGCCCTGGTGATCTTTACTGTGCTATGGACAACCTTTGTCTACTCTCCGGTTTGTCACTGGGTATGGGGGGGCGGATGGATCGGAACAAAAATTGGCGCCCTTGATTTTGCCGGCGGCACAGTTGTCCATATAAACTCAGCCATTGCAGCCATTACTGCCGCGGTTATTATTGGAAAGAGAAAGGGGTATCTGGAGGAGGCTATAATGCCTCATAACCTTCCAATGACTATCCTGGGGGCTGCACTGCTGTGGTTCGGCTGGTTCGGGTTTAATGCCGGCAGTGCACTTACAGCCGGAGGACTGGCCTCCCTTGCCTTTGTAACAACAAACACCGCTGCTGCAGCAGCGGCCATGAGCTGGGCACTTACAGAGTGGGGCTACAGGGGAAAACCCACAGCCTTTGGTGCGGTCAGCGGCGCTGTAGCCGGACTTGTTGCCATAACGCCTGCAGCAGGCTTTGTAAGTCCCATGTCTGCCATCCTGATAGGTCTCGGTGCAGGCGTCTTCTGTTATCTTGCCGTTAATGTCAGACCGAAGATCGGATATGATGATTCACTTGATGTACTCGGCATCCATGGAGTAGGAGGTCTGTGGGGGGCACTGGCTACAGGTCTTTTTGCATCAACCGCAGTAAATTCCGGTGGTGCCGATGGCCTGTTTTTCGGAAACCCGTCTCTCTTTACAGCCCAGGTTATTGCGAGTGCTGCAACCATTCTTTATTCCGGAGTTGTCACCCTTATCATACTGAAGGTGATTGACTGGACAATCGGACTCAGGGTTAAAGAGGAAGAAGAGGTTGTGGGACTTGATCTCAGCCAGCACGGTGAGACAGGATATAACCTGTAAACGGAACCGCCGGGCCGCAGGCGGAATTAAAAATCTTGTCAAGGAGATTAAAAGGTTATGCCGGTATTGATTGTAAAGAACATCCCGGTCGAAGGGCCGGGAACGATTGAGGACTTTCTCAAGGACAAGGGTATTTCCTATACCATACTCGAGCTCTCAAAGGGCGAGCTGATTACCGACACAGGGGAGTATTCGCATCTGATAGTAATGGGTGGACCGATGGCTGTTTACGAGATGGACAGATACGCCTACCTCCGTCAGGAGACGGACTTGATAAAGGACTTCATTAACAGGGGCAAGTCCGTCCTTGGTGTCTGCCTGGGAGCCCAAATGGTCGCTCATTGCCTTGGGGCAAGGGTTTATCCCGGTGATGTCAAGGAGGTAGGCTGGTATAAGGTTGACATAACACCTGAGGGAATGGAAGACGAGGTCTTCTCAACCATTGCGATTGACGGGAAACCCGTTGCAGAGGTCTTTCAGTGGCACGGTGACACCTTTGACCTGCCTGAAGGCGCGGTAAGGATTGCCTCGTCATCAGCCTATCCCAATCAGGCATTCAGGTACGGCAGCCGGGTATATGCCCTGCAGTTTCATATAGAGGTTACACCGGAGATACTCAGGGAATGGTTTAAGGACGAAGAAGGGGTTGACGTTGAAGAGATGCTTGCGCATACGCAGAAGATATACCCTGAATATCATAAAAGGGCAATGAATTTTTATGATAAATTTTTTTCTTGACAAAACTTTGTCTTGACAAAGCCGAAAAATTTATAGTAAATTTATCGGCAAACCCAATACCGATAAACCAACGAATTTTAATTCTTTAGGAGGTAGTCTATGACGCCAAAGGATGTCTTAACGTTTGCTCAGGAAAACGACGTAGTAATGGTTGACTTCAAGTTCATTGATTTTCCAGGGGTATGGCAGCACTTTTCAGTACCTGTTGATGAACTGAAAGAAGAGACTTTTGAAGAGGGTGTTGGTTTTGACGGCTCATCCATAAGGGGCTGGCAGGCAATCAATGCATCGGATATGCTGATTATTCCTGACCCTGAGACCACAATGCTTGATCCATTCAGAAAATACCCGACTCTCGGTCTTGTCTGCAACATTGTAGACCCGATTACCAAGGAACCTTACTCAAGAGATCCAAGATACATCTCACAGAAGGCAGTTCAGTATCTCAAGTCCACAGGGTTAGGTGATACTGCATACTTTGGCCCGGAGGCAGAGTTTTTTATCTTTGACGACATAAGGTTTGACCAGAATGCCCAGAGCGGCTATTACTTTATTGATTCAAAAGAAGGCATCTGGAACTCCGGAAAGGATGAGGGCCCCAACCTCGGTTACAAACCAAGACACAAGGAGGGGTATTTCCCTGTACCGCCTACAGACAGCCTTGAGGATTTAAGGACGGAGATGGTCGTTATAATGCAAAGGTGTGGAATACATATCGAAGCCCAGCACCACGAGGTGGCAACAGCAGGCCAGGGCGAGATTGACATGAGATTCTCCCCCCTTGTAAATATGGCCGACAAGCTCATGCTGTTCAAATACATAGTCAAGAACGTGGCCCATGCACATGGAAAGACTGCTACCTTCATGCCAAAGCCCATCTTTGAAGACAATGGCTCAGGAATGCACACCCACCAGAGCATCTGGAAGGATGGCAAACCCCTGTTTGCAGGTAATGAATACGCAGGCCTCAGTGAGATGGCGCTTCACTACATCGGAGGACTTCTGAAACATGCCAGGGCGCTTGCCGCACTCACAAACCCCACAACCAATTCATACAAGAGACTTGTTCCGGGGTTTGAGGCACCGGTTAATCTTGCATATTCAGCAAGAAACCGCTCTGCGGCAATAAGGATTCCAATGTATTCTCCTTCTCCAAAGGCAAAGAGGGTGGAGGTAAGATTCCCGGATCCCTCATGCAACCCCTATCTTGCCTTTGCAGCATTGCTGATGGCCGGCCTTGACGGAATAGAGAACAAGATTGATCCCGGCGAGGCACTTGATAAGGACCTCTATGAGCTTCCGCCAGAGGAACTCTCAAAGGTACCCCAGATGGTAGGCAGCCTTGATGAGGCACTTGAGAGTCTTGAAAAAGACCATGAGTTCCTGCTCAAGGGAAATGTCTTCACTGAAGATGCACTTACGACATGGATAAAATACAAGAGAGAGAACGAGGTTAATGAACTGAGGCTCAGGCCTCACCCCTATGAGTTCTTCCTTTACTACGATATATAAACTTTACTTCCCCCTGGAAAGACCATCTTTCCAGGGGGGGCCTCCACAATTCCCAAACTTTCTTCTCTATCAGCTGGGCAGAATCCTTTCCGGAAACTGTGTTCATACTAATAGAGTACCCCGTGTTGAAACTCAATACGATAGATGGTGCAATATATCATCCTTGAAAGCCAGACTTGTTTATCACATAAAAGAGGATAAGTTTGTCAGTTTTTTTTAACCTTCTATTCAGATGCCAGTGCTTCACGTACTTTGGCTGAAAGGTCCTTGATCGAAAACGGCTTCTGGATAAAGTGCACTCCTTCTTCCAGTATGCCGCGGTGGGCGATGGCATTGGCCGTGTATCCAGACATGAACAAACACTTCAGTGAAGGCTTTATGGAACAGAGCTGGTCAGCTAAATGCCGACCGTTCATCTCCGGCATCACTATATCTGTAATCAGCAAGTGAATGTCTTCCGGATAGGTCTCGATCTGTCGCAGAGCTTCCGCCGGGGTACTGACAGCCAATACCGTATAGCCCAGCTTTTCAAGCATATGTTTTGCCATTTTCATAATCGTTACCTCATCTTCCACTAACAGAACAGTTTCTGTCCCCTGCTGAACTGTCTCAGGTGCGGGTGCCGCCGGAACACAGGAAGCTTCTTCGGCAAACCGGCTCAGATAAATCCGGAACGTTGTCCCTTCTCCCGGCTCGCTGTAGACGTTGATAAAGCCCTCATTCTGCTTTACGATGCCATATACGGTCGCCAGTCCAAGGCCGGTTCCCTTACCATGTTCCTTTGTAGAAAAGAAGGGTTCGAAGATATTGTCCATCGTCTCCTTGTCCATGCCGCAACCATTATCGCTTACCTCCAGCAGAACAAACTCGCCGGGGATAAATCCGAAATGATCGGCGCAATAGGCCTCATCGAATACGACATTCTCTGTTCTGATGATAATCCTTCCAACACCGCTGATAGCGTCCCGGGCATTGACCAATAAATTTGCCAGTATCTGGTCAATCTGTGACGGGTCGATCTTCACCTTACCAAGATCAGCGCCAGGCTTCCAGATCAGCTCAATATCCTCGCCGATAAGCCGCTGCAACATCTTGAGTATGTCCGTTACCGTATTGTTCAGGTCGAGCACCCTGGGTGAAATAATCTGCTTTCTGGCAAAGGCCAGCAACTGGCGGGTAAGATCGGCAGAGTGCTGAGCGGCTCTCAGGATTTCCTGAAGGTAGTCGTGCCGGACGCTGCCTGCTTTGGCAGTCTCCTCTAACGCCATTTCACTGTATCCCATAATCACACTAAGTTGATTGTTGAAATCATGGGCCACACCTCCGGCCAGTCGGCCCACGGCCTCCATCTTCTGAGCCTGCAGGAGCTGCTGTTCCAGTCTTTTCCGCTCAGTAATGTCAATCAGATAACCCTGGATTTCGATAAGATTACCGTTGCTGTCAAATTTCCCAAAGACGTTCTCAATCACCTGGATGGGCTTTCCGTCCACACGCCGCATTTCCAGTTCATGATCAAGCACTTTCTTGTCTTTGATAAGAAGGTTCAAAAGATCATCACTTGCTTCAGGTGAGGAAAACAGGGTTGTCATATTGTGTTTCCTGGCCTCTTCTACGGATTTAAACCCCAGCATCCTGAGAAATGCCGGGTTGCAATCCAGCAGCTCTCCATCTGGAGTCGCAATAAAATCTCCGGTAATGTCATCCATGAAAAAATTACGATAGCGTCTTTCGCTTTCACGCAATGCACGCCGGGCCTCCCTCTCCTTTGTAACGTCACTGAAAACCAGCACAATGCCTATCAGCTTATCCCTGTTTCCGTTTATAGGTGCGGCACTGTCGGCAATTGGATGTTCCGTACCGTCACGGGCTATTAAAAGGACATCCTCGGGCAGCTTAACCATCCCCCCTTTATGGAGAACACTCTCACCTGGATCGTTCAACACTTTGCGCGTTTTTTCATGGATTATGTGGAACACCTCCCCAAGCGGCTTGCCCCGGGCCTCGGCTTCATTCCAGCCGGTAAGCTTTTCAGCCACAGGATTCATATGACGAATCCTGCCGAATTTATCCATCGAGATAACCCCGTCACCGATACTGTAAAGGGTAATGCGGAACTCCTCCAGGATATCATTGTGCTCTTTTTCAGCACTATATAATTTCCGGTAGATTCTTTCACGTTGGTGTCTGTAAATGAATCCGCTTCCTGTACCGGCCAACACTAAAAGAAGAACCACAATCATCTCGATATAAAGTGAGCGTTCGCGGGCATCAGCCAGAATCTCACTTTTGTCCACCTTGGTAACCAGAAACCAATCCGTATCCGGCACATGAGAAATATCGGCTACGACCGTTACACCGCGATAGTCTTTGCCATCGAAAATGTCTTCCTGCCCTAAAGCCGACTGAACTGCCGGATTAGTTAGCCGTGTTAGCGGAAGGCTTTTGGTCAGAGCACTCTGAGGATTGTACCGCAGCTTGTTCAGAAACAGTACCTTTCCATCCTTACTTACAAGCAGCGTTTCTGAACTCGGGCTCGGGTTCGGCCAGAACTTGATGAACGGATACAGATCTTTTGCCGGATCGAGTTGTAAAACAAGCACTGCAACCGGCTGGCCGGCTGTGTTGAGAATCGGTGCAGTCACGTCAATATATATAGCACTGTTGGAGGGACTTTGAAAAAAATCACCAAACACAACATCTTCCGTGGTTGCTGCTTTATTAACCATTTTTCTTGTAAGGGGACTCAGCCTTGTTACATCAGGATTGAGCGATAATTTTATATTACCATCCAAATCGGCGAGTATAATGTTCTTAAACCCGTCAAGTTTTCGGGTTAGTTCCCATTCTTTAAGGATTTGATCTTTCAGGCGGGGGTTTTCACTTTCCTGTAGCCATCGCACGGCAGATCCCCTGAATAAAGGACTCGATGCATAGACCTGAATGCCAAAGATGGATTTATTACGCCAAGCAACAATCTGATTAATTTTAAGCTGCGCTATGGTTCTCAATTCATGACATTTTGAGTTGCGAATCATCTGGATCTGTTTCTGGTCGTACCAATAGCCTCCGGCAATGACCCCGATTGCCAGCACTGATACAAAAATAACCCAGAGCCAGGGATCACTTTTAAAGTTTGATTTGTTCATAGGACGCTTCTCTATTTTCAGTTTATGCGAATATCCCGGTTATTTGCGGCGTTGGCAGGTCGCTGTGCCTTTCGGCCAGGTTCCCCCTCAAGAACCGTACGTGATAGTTTCCCCCCGACTGAACTCCTCCCCCTCCATAAGCTGCCCCTGCGGGACTGCACGATACCAACAGACTTTTGAGTGATAAACAACCTGTCAAATTTGGCACTTCTGTACCGTTACTTGCGATCTCTTTTTAACCAGCTTGGATGCTTTCTGTAAATATAGCAAAAATAATGGCAATTAACAAGCTTTTTTTGATTTCTTCTCGATTTCATAACAAAATACCCCTCTTTATGTAATATTATCAGGAAACCCGGATAATTGCAAATGTTACAGGCACCTTCGGAATTAAGGTGCCGGGACAATGCTGTTTTCGCTAAAAGCGGAAGGTAATCCGCGATGGAGGGAGAAGATTTAAAACTGGAGTCAGCACAACATAACAGTCCGGGAAAGCACAAAAAGCACCGAAAAACGGCGGGAACCTGGGGCTGATGTTGCCCTGCCCCCGGGCCTGTGTTATAATAAGGTTATAACAAACACCGGAGGTAGTTATGCACAGAAAGATATGCAAAATAGGGAACAGCCAGGGGGTCTCAATCCCTAATGACCTTCTCGAGAAACTACGCCTTTCTCGAGGGTCTGAAGTTGATGTAAAGCTGGACGAGGAACATTCCCGCATTATTATTGAACCGGCAAGGATAAAGGAATATCCAGAAGGAATTAACAGGGATTTTGTTGCACAGGTAAATGATTTCGTCAAAAAATACCGTCCTGCCCTTAAAGAACTTGCCAAAAAGTGAGATATCTCTCTGCAGAACAGGTACTCTTCATACATAGCAGGCTGATTGATGAAACAGGGGGGTCCCATGGTATCAGGGATGTTGGACTTCTTCAGTCAGCTGTGGGACGATCAAAAGCGACATACGACGGAAAGGACCTTTATCCTGATATCTTTCATAAGGTTGCTGCCCTTATGGAATCCCTCATCAAGAATCATCCATTTGTAGATGGCAACAAAAGGACAGCAATAACGTCTGCCGGTATTCTTCTTCAGATGAATGGATTCATAATAGAAACAAGTCAAAAGGATCTTGAGCGTTTTACCCTTGGTATGGCACATGGAAAAATCCCTGTGGAAGACGCAGCAGAATGGTTTAAACGTAATTCATTGAAAATAAAAAAACCGGTTTAGTCACGAGTAGCGTTGCCAGTTCAAGACTCAAATCACAATGTCAATGGGGTCTTTATCACTGTCAAAACAGGACAGAAGAATCGCATAAATTGCTCATGCGACACCTTCAGGATCAGGCACTACCCCATTTTGAAAGTTTCTTTAAATCAGGCAACGTCCGGCCATTGAAGAAGTCGCAGGCCCTGTAGTACTGGATGTCCTGAATCCATAGTTTCATGTATGCACGGTCCGTCACCATCCGCTTAAAGAAACCGAGGGGGGATGAGGTGAGGTCCCGGAAGGGGCCAAAAAGTTCAGAGGGATCCCTGAAACACTCCCAGTCGCATTTCCTGCAAACAGGCCTGCAATCCTTATCTGATAAATCCATCTCCCAGAACTTGCCGAGGCTCTCGTCTCCCCTGTATCCGCACGGATAGGTGTCACCACTGCGGGCATCTATAAAGAAAAACTCCTCTCCACCCCTGCAGGGATAGCAGTTCCAGTCTCCGGCAGTATATTGCCTTATCAGGCTGAAGAGGGAGCTCCTTGGAGAGAAGATCCTTATCCTCGACCTGTAGGCTGGAATAGTATCAAAAAGGGCTTTAAAGAGCAGCGGTTTCTGATGTGCTGCAAACTTCACAACATCATCCTCTGACGTTGCCCTGTAAACAGCGTCATTATGTACAGGACCGCTGTCACTGCTCATGGGATAACATGCATTTGAAATAGTAAAACCCATATCTATGATAAAGTCAAAAAAGTTCTTGAATGCCCCCCTGAAATACTCATAAAACTCCACTGCATCCATTTTTCTTCCGGGAAAAAGGCCGTTTATATTTCTGTTTATCCCAAGGTTTGCCGACGGGTAAATCCCGTGCTCGTGAAATATGGGCAGGGCCTTTTTAATGCCCTCGATTACCCCCGGTAACCCCCTCATGGATTCGTGAACCTCGGGAACTGCTGAGTCAATACTTATCCAGAAGGTATAAATCCCGGTTTCAGCAAGTTTTTCTGCAATCCCGGCAATCCTGTCGCGGTATCCCGGGCTGTCATGATCTGCAAAGAGAAAACCGTTTGTCCCGGTCCTTATATATTTAATGCCGGCATCCCCTGCATACTTTATCATCCTGATTATCTCATCAAAAAAGAGAAAGGGCTCGCCGCCGGTAAAAGAGATGGCCTGCATCCCCCTCTGTGAGGCAGAATCAATTATCTGTTTTACCACATCAGTAGAGAGTTTTGATCTTGGGAATTTTTCAGAAACCCTCATCCCGCACTGCGGACAGCGTGCATTGCAGATATCCGTGTACTGAATAACGAGTTGTCCGGGGATGGTTTTCTTCAAAAGTGTTCCGATTGCGGTCATTCAACCACGGCCCCGGCAAAGGAATCCCTGAGAATTGTAGAGTACATATCCTTGGGGTGTATGGCCTTGTTCTCGACAAACCGCCTTGCACTCTCACCCATGATTCCGGTCTTTTCCCTGTTCATTAAAAAAAGCGCAAGGGCGTCTGCCAACAATGTTTTGTTGTCGGCACTTATAACAATACCTGTTTCATTGTTTATCATTAACTCCCTTGGCCCCCCCTTGTCAGAAACTATAACCGGCAAACCCGACGCCTGTGCCTCAAGCACTACATTTCCAAAGGTATCGGTTGTACTTGGAAAGACAAAGACATCTGAAGAGGCATATATTGCAGAGAGTGCTTCTCCTTCAAGAAAACCTGTAAACAAAACAGGATATCCACTCAATCTCTTCTCAAGTTCAGACCTGTACGGCCCGTCTCCGACCACAACAAGGTCAACACAAAACCCCCGGTTGATCGTCTCAATAAAGGCATCGGCCAGAAGCTCAAGGTTTTTCTCCTTTGAGATACGCCCAACGTAGAGAAACTTCATCTCTCCGTTCAGACTGTATCTCTGCCACATGGCCTCGTTCCTCTTCTCTGGAGAAAAGACCCCGGTATCAACCCATCTGGGCAACGGCCTTATCTTTTCAGGGGACAGACCCTTTTCAATAAGTTGATTCTCGGTGCTTTTGGACGGGACGAGCACTTCATCCATCTGACTGTAAAACCAGATTATATAGTTCCAGGCAGTGTTTTCAAGAAAGACATCGTCCGTAAGACTCTTTACGTATTGAGGGATATCCGTGTGATACGTTGCCGAGATCGGGATGTCCATCAACTTTGATACAAGGAGGGCCAGGAGACCAAGGATTCCGGGAGTGCTTGCATGAATCCTGGTAAACCCTTCCTTTTCAAGAAAATCAACCACATCAAGAATAGGGGGGAAGTGCAGGCGGAGCTCAGGGTATTCCGGAATTGCAAATTCTCCAACAGACTTGAAATTCATTATTCCGTCCCCTGCCCCTGTCTCCTGATTATTGCATGTAACCACTGTCAGCTCAACACCCCTGGTTTTTGATGTCTCGATCAGCTTCTTTATTGTAATGGCCACGCCGTTTATTTCATTAATGGTATCTGTAAAGAGCACGGTCTTTTCGCAGCCCCCGGAGCCATTGAGTCCAAACCGTCCCTTTAACCCGCTCATAAGCCTCTTACTCCGGTGCTGATGAAAGAATGCGACATAGTATGGCGAGATGAGCAGATGAACCATCCCGATACTGTTTAATAACTGTAGTATCCTGAAAATGCCGTTACTGGATGGTATCTTCAGCAACTGATTTGTATAGATGTATATCATCCTGTTTGCAAGATAACTCGTTATCCTGAATATCCTCCTGTTTCTGTCCTCACTGTTGATGCTCTTCAGAAAGCTCATATCATTAACAAGTCTCTTTGCCTCACGGTCGAGTATCTCCTCAAAACTCCTGTCATCATAAGAGTTATACATCTCAGGGATATTCTTTCTTACAAAGAACTTTATCTTGTCGATAAGGGAAACCTTTCCTGAATTCTCGTCAAATAATCTGTTTAACAGATAGTCGATAAACGGGGTCGCATTCCTGGTCCCTGATTTCAGTCTCTCAGAGTAAAATCTGTAGCCAATACCATATATGCTGTGGGCAAGGGTCAAGGGGTCGCCGTCATCCCCCTCTGCCCACACACGTTTCTCTCCTATCGAGGCCAGGAAATCATCCAAAGTCCTGCCTTTCCGGGTAACCGTATATGCCCTCGCAATAAAAAATCCGCTATGGTCATCAGAGCCCCCAACCGTTGCCTTATGCCAGGAGGTCACACTGCACGGAGATATATCATGCCGGTCCAACAGTCTTTCATAACTATCAGGGTCGAGTGAAGATACAACGCTGCTTATCAACGAATTAAATTGCTCCGCCCTTGCACCATTCTTCACCTCAAAGACATCAAACATCATCAGCATCTTCTCAATGACATCCACAGTCAGCTTTTCATTCATGTCGTAAAGGGGATGAGAGACAAAATGGACAATGCCCTCCGTCTGGAGATATGCTACAAGTTCGTAAACATTTCTTCCCAGGGTCATAAGCTCCCTGAAACTGCTCTCGGATACGTCCAGAACGATAACGTGAATCTTGCATCCGTTTTCCGGAAAGTATGCTGTAACCTCAGCACTTATAAAGACACCGGGCATGTGGGCAATCTCCAGTGCACCATCTATTGTGTTATGGTCTGTTATCGTTACATAGTCCATGCCCATCTTTCTGGCTGTATTGTAAATAAAACGGGGCGAGGTAAAACTCTCCGGACAGTTAAGCTTTCTCATTGCCCAGATGGAGGATTTGTTGGAAAAGTTTGAATGCACATGCAGGTCCGATCTATAGAGCTGTTTCATTGTATAATCTCTCCGTTTACCATAGTCACGAAAAGGCCTGGATTTTTATGCATGCGATTACTAGTCATCAGTCCTCAACCCGGCGCTAATTTAGCACCCTGAAGACTCGCTACCTGACCCTGCATATCAGAATAGAAAGGACATTTTCTGTGGTCCTTGTTTTTACAATACTCCAGAAGCTGAAAACGGCTCGGCATATAAGGGGTATCTCCAGCCCTGCAGGATGATACTATCCAGTCTCTAAGAAACGGGCATTTCATTAATCCTTCCCTCCTCCATAAAAAAGCAGTGTTTTTACCAAACAGCGCGCTTCCAGAAAAAACAGGTCCTTTATTCACCTTCCCAGTCATGGAATTCTCTGAATACCATGACTCTAAGATAGCAGGTGCATGTTACAGGGGTATTAAAGAAATGTTAATTTTTACCGGATTCAGCAAAAAGCCTTGATCAAGAAAAGGAAGTGATATGATTGACTCTGAACGGATTTAAGTATCACAAAAGATTCACCTGGATGGTGAATCGTGATACTTTCCTCGGAGGAGGGCCGGATGCCCGACGAGAATGAGTGAAGAGTCTGTCATATCGCTTCCAACAACCATTTACCTCCGGACAACGGATTCGTGCTTTAATTTCACGTCTCCCGGCAGGCCGTATCGAGATAAAACCCGACCTTTCTCCTTAGTTCAAAGACATCCCCCTTACATATATACCCTGCAACCCCGCATTTCAAAGCCGACTTTCTCAGGCTGTCTTCATCATTTGATGAGTAAAACACCACCGGCACATTCCTGGTACTGCCGTTAGTACGGAACAGCATGGAGAGTCTGTCACCGGACAGTGCCGGCATATTAATATCGAGCAGCACAAGGTCAGGCTTGAGTTTCATCACTGCACTGGTAGAGCCGATCCAGTGATTGTGGGTAACCACCTCATACCCTGCATCCTCCAAAAGCCCTTTTGCAGCAACAAGATGCCTCTCATCATCATCTATAACCAGTATCTTTCTTGCAGTTCTTTCCATCTATAACTCCTTCTTCCCATTATTTTTAAATGGCAGATAAATATCCACGGTCGTGCCTTCACCAGGCTTGCTCGAGACCGAGATACTGCCTCCCAAAATAGTCAGCAGGTTTCTGGTTATGGTCAGGCCGAGCCCTGTCCCCTCATACCTTTTGGTCCCGGCATACTCTATTTGACTGAATGCCTCAAATATCTTCTTGAGGTTGTCTTCCCTGATGCCTATACCGGTATCGCTTACTGATATTTTCAGCCTCTCTTTTTCAGAGCCAAGGGCCAGAACAATCCTGCCGCTCTCTGTAAACTTTGCAGCATTGTTAATAATGTTGGTCAGAATCTGCCTGACCTTGACCGGGTCTGATACCATGAATACAGGTCCATCATGGGCAATCACTTCAACACTTACAGGTTTGTTCCCAAGGAGCACTCGTGTAGTGGCAGCTACCTCACGGAGTATCGGGACCATATCAAATCTCTCGTTGACGGCCTCCATCTTTCCGGCCTCAAGCTTTGAAAGGTCAAGGACATTGGTTACAATGGCCCTTAAATAGGTTGAGCTGGACATCAGCATGGCCAGGCGGTTCTTCATCTGTTCTATATTCCCTTTCTCATACGACATCTTCATAAGTTCTGTCAGCCCGATTATGGCATTTAACGGCGACCTGAGCTCATGTGTGACATTTGCGATAAACTGTGATTTGATCCTGTTAATCTTCTCAAGGTCCTTTGCCTTTTCCCTTGCCATCTCTTTCTGGATAACGCTGTTTACAAGGGCATTACTCTGCTGTATCACCATCTGCTTTACGGAAAGAAGCCCCATATAATTTCCACTGTTGTTCACCACTATTATATCGTCATAAACATTATCTGTGGGCCTGTCCAATGCTGTATCCATAGCCACATCCAGCCTTTCATCTTCGTGTATAATAAGCGGTTCGGAATCGGCTATTGATATGATAGGCTTTTTCCCGTAAAGCTCAAACCCGAATCTCCTGAACAACCTGAAGAGCAGTTTGGACCTTGTGGCAAGTCCTACGGGTTCTCTGCATTCAACCAGTGCCACAGCATCCATACTGCTCGAATTAAAAAACCTTTCAGCCACACAGGTGACTGCAGTGCACGGTGGTATATATTCCCTGGATGTTACCAGTCTTCCAACTGACAGGGAATGCTCCTGTACTGATTCCATCTATCTTTCCCCCTCTTTTTTATGCCGCCACATCAGCCGTCACATCAAGTGTGTTTTTGCAATTCACTATACAATCCACCATGTAGAGCCTGCAGGTTTCGTATTCATAACTGTTCATGTAGCAGCAACGCCCATCTGCACACTCAAGATGTTCCGGCTCAATACCGGCAACCTCACAAATACCATCCTTAAACTTGGGACACATAATTTTTACCCCCTTCTTAAAAGTGTTTTGATGAAAAAGCAGCCAATTGCCCTGCAATCCTCGGCATTCCGTATATGCAGGTTTCTGCCTGTATTGATAAGCTCAATAGTAGCACAGCTATGTTACGTGATTATTAAGGTACCTTTAAGTTTTCGGCTCTTTCGTGTTTTAGTTGAAGGCAGGATTAAAAAATCAACTTAACCTTAAGCCGGAATTCTTCGACTTCATCCTGTACAAAAATATGGGCAGGGGCTTTAGCCCCTGCCCAAAGGAGGGTTGGAAATGAGTGCCGGCATTATCCGTTAATCCTGATTCCGCAATCCTTAAAATACGTATTGTGCCTGCAGGAAGAGCTCGTTCTCATCATCATTCGAAACGCCCTTCAGGTTTTTGCCCATCCTGTATGTAAGCTGCATCTTGATGTCATGTTTCTGTATGAACCAGTTGGTACCAACAGATGTGCGGGTCCATACGTCTGCGTAGTTATCAGCATCCTGTGCCTGATAAGCTGCAACGATCTCAAGCTTGTCCGGCACTATCATGTACCCTCCCTCAATGGAGTAGTTTTTAAGATCAGTGCTGCCGTTTTTGTAGATACCTTTGGTAACATTTGCATCCACTGTGTCAGCCTTGAAGAGGTTGTATTCAGCGTCAACAGAGAGCCCCGAGCTTCTGAATGCTCCACTTAACTCAAAACCAGTCACCTTATCCACATCAAACTTCTTTTCATCTTCATCAGGCGCAGCTATATATGTATTGTTATCATCATCATTGTTCCATGTGAAGACGGCAACACCGATGGTAGCCTTGGTCTTGCGCTTAAAGTCGCCTTGGGCGAATTTCAGATTGCCAAAAGGATGGTAGTCCAGACGGCCGCCAACGATCCAGCCCTCGTTGAAATCCGCATTCCTGTTAACAGGTGTGTCAAAATCCAGTTTATTGGCATCAGGGTCAATGGAGGCTGATGCTACAGAGAATCCGTAGGTCAGTTTCTTGTCATTGTTATGACCGGTAAGGTGGACACCTACATTACGGTCAGGAGTGCCGTAATTATGGTCACCTACAAATGTACGCTCCACAAGCTGCTGCTTTTTGGATGAGGTCAGGAACTCGCGGGAAAATGGGAAGTTCTTGTTACCAACAGCTATCTTTATGTTCGGAAACCCTTTATACTGCATGTAAGCGTCTTTTATTGCAATCTCGTTATCACCCTCTGCCTTGCCCATATCCCACTGAAACTTGCCCTTCCAGTCCTTGTGCAGACTGCCCTCAATGTACGGACGGAAACGGCGGAAAAATACCTTGTCGCTGGAATCCCCACTGTCGGGATCCTTATAATGATACTGCAGCTGAATCCTGCCGCCCAACTTAACATACTTATCATCCTTCTTATAGACGGTTATTCCGGCAGCATCAGCAGCCTGCGGAATATAGATATTTGCGATTATGGCAATTGCCAGTACAGCAAAAAAGACCTTCACGAATCTCAGTGTTGCTATCATTTTTCTCCTCCTTAGGTTTATCAGTGTTATTGCACTTTCTGTACAGCTCGGCTTAACGGCTTATATTTTCTACATACACACATTATTTATACCTTTCTTCATTCACCTCCTCTCGGAAATCTTTAATCGATTATGTTTAGTGTCAATCTTACCCTGCCGAAGTTACGGGAATATGACAGTAATGTTAATTTTCCATGATTTCCCCTGCCACTACCGGCACTCTCCTGAAACCCGGGCAAAGACTTCACGCATGCCGGGCAGTGAAGCCTGTTGTGAAAATACTCCGGGTTGCCTTTAAACTCTCATATCTGTTAGCCTCAACAGGGCTATCACATATATGCAGATAAAGGAGGTTTGCCCGGGCTTGAGAAGGATCAGATTAACACTGCAGTATGACGGTACAAACTACTCCGGCTGGCAGGTACAGCCTGACAGGGTCACTATTCAGGGAGTCATTGAGACAAGGCTGAGAAAGATGACCGGGGAGGAGACGATGGTGCTTTCTGCAGGGCGGACGGATGCAGGGGTTCACGCACTGCAGCAGGTGGCATCCTTTGACACGGCATCCCAACATCCGCCCGGGGTTTTTCAGAAGGCCCTGAACGGAATGCTCCCTCCGGACATAAGGATAATCTCCTCTGAATATGCCGGCGATGATTTCCACCCGCGCTACAGTGCAAAGGCAAAAAGTTATTTCTATCTGATCGATTGCTCGGAGACAGGAAACCCCTTTACAGGAAGGTACAGCTATTACTGCAAATACAGGCTCGACAGTGAAAAGATGATCAAGGCAGCAGCCTGTCTCACAGGCAGACATGATTTTTCATCTTTCAGGGCATCCGGTTGCGGCGCCAGGTCACCGGTAAGGGAGATATATGATATAAAGGTTGAGCAGATGAATACAATTGAGTTTCTGACTGTTGGCTTTTCAGGTTTATTTATCAGGATATCTGTTAAGGGGAATGCCTTTTTGAGACATATGGTGCGCAACATTGCAGGTACCATGATTGAGGTTGGAAGAAACAGGATAAGTCCTGAAGGGCTGAAGGCTATACTTGAGGCAAGGAACAGGAGACTCGCCGGTCCCGCAGCCCCTGCCAGAGGGCTTTTTCTCGAAAGGGTCTTTTATTAGATGCCCCTCTCCTCCCGTTCAATCTTTTCAAGCTCTTCCCTCTTTTCCATGCAGTCAACACAGTATATTGCAAAGGGAATTATCTTTAGTCTCTCCTCGCTGATTTCAGAGCCGCAGTCTTCACAAATCCCGTAAGTACCCTCATTCAATTTCCTTAAAGCCTCGTCTATCTTGTTGAGGGTCTGCTTATGAACCGTCAGTTTTTGCAGGTTGAGGTCTTCGGCCAAATCAACAACAGACCAGTCTCCATCATCAAGGGCTGTCTCTGCAAGCTGCCTGTTCTCTCCCCTGATGAACTTCCCGATCTCGTTTTTTGCCTCCCGGATAATTTCCTGCCTTTTGCTAATGAGCAGCTTTCTCAGCCGTTCCTTTCTCTGCTCCTCGCTCTCTTCAGGCTCTTTGCTTTTAGCCTTCTTTCTTGGCATTATCCACCTCTTTCTTCTCTGCTACGCCTTCTTTATATACTTCCACGATACTCCTGATCTTTATGCCGGCTGCCTTCAATGCCTTCTGTATGTCCGGTAGCCTTGCATCTTCAACTTTTACCATAAAATTTGCATTCATAGTGCCTCCTCTTAGAAAGTAAGTAGAAAAAAGCAGCCTGTTCTGCCTGCCTATACTTCCATTATCTCCTTTTCCTTATGCTGCAGCACCTCATCTATTGTTTTTATATAGGTATCGGTAAGCTTTTGTATCTCTTCAAGCCCCTTCTTGATGTCGTCCTCACTGATATGTTTATCTTTCTCAAGTTTTTTCAGTCCTTCATTGGTCTCTCTGCGGATATTTCTTATTGCAACCCTTGCCTCCTCTGCACGCTTCCTCACGACCTTGACAAGCTGCTTCCGCCGCTCTTCCGTCAGCGGGGGAATGGCAATCCTGATGACCTTGCCGTCGTTTGAAGGGTTAAGCCCGAGGTCAGAGTGAAGGATGGCTTTCTCAATAACAGGGATCAGCGCTTGCTCCCAGGGTTGAATGACTATCACGCGGGGTTCGGGTACGGAGAGTGATGCAACCTGGTTCAGGGGCGTCTGTGTGCCATAATAATCAACTGAAATATTATCCAGCAGAGAGGTGGAGGCACGGCCTGTCCTGATAGAGCCAAGGTCTTTCTTGAATACTTCTATTGCCTTCTCCATCTTCTCTTTTGCCTTTTTCTTCAATTCCCTATCCATCTTGTCCCTCCACAGGGTTCATTCATGTATAAGCAGGGTTGCAGGAATTCTTTTTTTGCTCACAGATTTTTTAACCCATGCTGACAATGGTCCCTATGTTCTTTCCCTCCATGACCCGCTTTATGTTACCCTTTTTCCTTACATTAAATACCATAATCGGCAGGGCATTGTCCATACAGAGGGATATGGCGGTTGAGTCCATTACATTCAACCCCTTCTTAAGTACGTCCATGTAGCTGATCTTCTTGAATTTTTTCGCATCAGGATCCTTGAAGGGGTCTGCAGAGTACACACCATCAACCTTTGTGGCCTTAAGAATGATTTCAGCCCCGATCTCCATTGCCCTGAGAGAGGCCGCCGTATCAGTTGTGAAGTAGGGGTTACCCGTACCAGCGGCAAAGATGACGACCCGTCCCTTTTCCAGATGCCTGACGGCCCTGCGTCTGATGTATGGTTCTGCAAGCTCTCTCATTTCAATAGCTGATTGCACCCTTGTAGGAACGCCTGCCTTCTCCAGGGCATTCTGAAGAGCAAGTGCATTTATTACCGTTGCCAGCATACCCATATAATCAGCGGTTGCGCGCTCCATCCCCTTTACAGAGCCTTCAACACCACGAAAGATATTGCCCCCGCCAATGACAACAGCCACCTCAATGCCGAGCTTATGAATGCCCTTAATCTCGCTGGCCATATAATCAACGGTGGTGGCGTCAATACCGTAACTTCTCTGCCCCATCAGTACCTCTCCACTCAACTTCAGGAGAATCCTTCTGTATTTAACCTTTGGTTTATTTTTGGATTTAATTTTGGATTTAATTTTCAAGCTCCTCACCAAGCTGATAACGTGTAAAACGTCTTATAATGATGTTTTCTCCAAACTTCGAGACCATCTCTGTCACAATATCCCTGATCTTCTTCTTCTGATCAGGGTCCTTTACGAATATCTGGTCCAACAGGCAATTTTCCGCATAGAACTTTTCAAGCTTGCCTTCAAGTATCTTCTCCACAACATGCTCGGGCCTGTCTTTTGTCTGATCCCTGTATATGGATTTCTCCCTTTCAATGATATCCGGAGGGATATCCTCCCTTGAAAGGTACCGTGGATTTGCAGCCGCTATATGCATGGCAACATCCTTGACAAACTGACGAAAATCATCGGTCCTTGCGACAAAATCAGTCTCACAATTTACTTCTATCAGCACACCGATTTTATCCATATGTATATAGGAGAGTATCAGCCCCTCAGATGCCTTTCTTCCCGCCTTTTTTTCAGCAGCAGCAAGCCCTTTTTTCCTCAATACATCCACGGCCTTTTCAAAATCACCGTTACTCTCTGAAAGGGCCTTTTTACAGTCCATCATTCCGGCTCCTGTCTGCTCCCTTAACCGCTTCACCATATCAGCAGTGACAGTCATTCTGCAACCTCCTCTGTCTGTGGCGCTGCCTCTATCGGTGGTATTGCCGGTTCATTTACAGCCGCCATCTCTTCTTCTTCCTGCGAAATCTTTTCCTTTATCCTGGCCTCTTCAGCCTTTGCCTCTATCTCCTTGTTCAGGATATCTTGTCCTTCAAGGATTGCAGTAGCCATCTTGGATGTAATAAGCTTTATTGCCCTTATGGCATCGTCATTTCCCGGAATAACATAGTCAATTTCATCAGGGTCACAGTTTGTGTCAACAATAGCCACAATGGGGATCTTCAGGATTCTTGCTTCCTGAACAGCTATCTTCTCTTTTCTTGGATCAACAACAAACAAGGCCCCGGGAAGGGTCTGCATATCCTTAAGCCCACCCAGGTTTTTCTCAAGCTTTGTCCGGGTCTTTTCCAGTTTTGCTACCTCTTTTTTGGTAAGTGCCTCGTATGTACCGTCTTCCTTCATTTTTTCAATATTTTTCAGCTTTTCTATGCTCTTCTTGATCGTGGTGAAATTGGTCAACATTCCGCCAAGCCACCTCTGGTTTACATAAAAAGCCCCTGCCCTCTCTGTCTCGTCCTTGATTGAGTCCTGCGCCTGTTTTTTTGTTCCCACAAAAAGAACGGTTTGACCGGACAATGACAGACCTTTCAGAAAATTGTAGGCGCTTTCAAGTCCCTTCATGGTCTTCTGAAGGTCTATAATATAGATACCGTTTCTCTCACCAAAGATGTAGCGTTTCATCTTCGGGTTCCATCTCTTGACCTGGTGTCCAAAATGAACCCCGGCCTCTAACAGCTCTTTCATTGTTACAACTGACATAGTTCTCACTTTCTCCTGGTTTTTTCCTCCGCCTCTTCCCCTGAACTCCGGGCACTTGTCTCTGTCCCGCAAACCGGTCAGGAGAGGTTTTTAAGGCGTGTGTTTTAGATTTTCTGCAGAAAACTGCAGGCTATTATCAATACTGCAGCTTCAGATAATGCCATACACATTAACATAACACAAGGAAAAAATTCAAGAATTCGGGGGCAGAGAAGTCAGAGTGAGCTATAGTATTCGAGCTCAAGGAGCCTCCTCTTGATCCCGATACCTGAGGAGTAGCCACCTAATTTGCCGTCCGATTGAATAACCCTGTGGCAGGGAAGAATTATGGGCAGGGGGTTTTTGCCGAGGGCCTGACCGACCGCCCTTACAGACCGGGGAGAGCCAAGCCTCTCTGCAAGCCATTTGTATGTCCGGGTCTCTCCATAGGGTATTTCATTCAATGTCAGCCAGACCTTTTTCTCAAAATCCGTCCCCGAGAGGATAAACGGGATGTCGAACTTCCGCAGCTTTCCCTCAAAATACTCCCTGATCTCGTCTTTGATATCTTCGGGTATGGGGCTTTTCCTTGCAGCAACGGCCGGTGAGGTTCCGTGACAAGTGAGGGCCGCTCTCTTTCCAGGTTTGGTGAAACCAAGCCCTGTCAGATTAACAGAGTCTGCCTGATTTCCTTTAAGGATATACGTCAGATAGAGGTGGCCCAGGGGGGTGCAGACCACATCGTAGAGCAGATCAGAGGAGTAAGGTTTCCTTTTGTTCATCAGGTCTCAAGTCAGTCCCGGCCCCGTGTCCCAGAAGCTCATGCCCTGTCAGGTTCATCATCTCTATAAAATGCTCAAGTAACACGGGGTCCCATTGTCCGAGATGTTTTTCCTCTCGCATCACCTCCAGCACCTCAAAGGCAGTGCGGCCCTCCCGGTAGAGGCGTTCGGAGAACATGGCATCAAAGGAGTCAACTATAGAGAGTACCCTTGCCAGCAAAGGGATATCCTCACCCTTCAGTCCATCGGGGAAACCGTTTCCATCCCACCTCTCATGGTGATGTCTGATTGCCGGAAGGACTTCCCGGAGTGAATGCAGGGGTTTACATATCTGCTCTCCAATAATTGTGTGTTTCTTTATTGTTTCCATCTCTTCATCCGTAAGTGGGGGTGGTTTAAGGAACAGATCCTTGCTCAATCCTATTTTTCCTATATCGTGCAGGAGGCCTGCCTTGCGCAACAGTTCCTGCTCCTGCAGGGAGAGTCCCAGATAATCTCCAAACTCCTTCGAGAACGCACCAACCCTGGTTGAATGCCCCTGCGTGTGAGGGTCCCGGACTTCAAGGGTAGCTGCAAGTGTAAGGATGATATTTTCCGAATGCTCCAATTCATCATGGAGATGCTTTAATCTCAGTAAAGAGCGTATCCTGGCCAGAAATTCCCTGGAATCAAAGGGCCTGCTGATAAAATCATCGGCCCCTGATTCGAATCCTTTTATCTTGCTCCCTCTGTCGCTGTGAGCGGCAAGGAGCACAACAGGGAAAAACCTTCGTCCCGCCATGTCCTTGAATATCTGACATAACTGAAAGCCGTTGACATCATGCATCGTTATATCAATGATGGCAATGTCAGGGTGGCAGGTCTCGAAGATGTCCACTGCCTCTACAGGATTAGCTGATTTAAAGATACGAAAGTCGTCTGATTTAAAGACTGCCTCGATCAGTTCTGTATCGGACTGCAAATCATCCACTATGAGTACGGATGCCGTGTCCCTTGCAGGTATAATATTATTAGAAATCATTATTAAATAATTAAAACATCTTTTGAAATATTTGTCAAGAAAACGAATTGATTATTAGCAGGTTAGCTATAAAAGTTAACTCTTTTCCTTAAGTATGGATTCACGGATATGAGGGCTTTTAAATCAGTCTCAGCCCTGCGTAGTAGCAGCAGCATTCATTGTCAAGGTTATTAATAAAGGACCGCTCTTCTCCGTCCTCAAAAAGGACCTTTACGAAACAGAAGCCTCCTTCCAGGGATGAATGCTTTTCTTCCACCACAACACCTTCACCCCAGGTGTCGTATCTGATGTGCCTGACCCTGTTGCCGGTCTTCAAGTACAGCCTCGGCCTCATACTTAAATTATACCAATGTCCGGAATATAATTGTTATATCCAGGCTTACATAGAGATCAATGGCTGGATCAAGGGAATAGGGAAGATATATCAGCAGACAGGTATTGATACCTATTCAAATATAGGGTTCGCCAAGCTCTATACAGAAAAGATTGCCGTTACAGCGGCAGATTTCCTCAATGACAAGGTGCTTCCCTTTTTCGATTCTCATAACCTGCCTTTACTCAGAGTGCTTACAGACCGGGGAACAGAGTACTGTGGAGTTAGGGAGAACCATCCTTATCAGCTCTTCCTGTATCTCAATGATATTGAGCATAGCAGAACCAAGGCACGTCATCCTCAGACTAATCCTAAAACAAGCGAGGTTTTTCTATGAGTTGCATAGAGCCCCATCTTATCCATTGACGAATTACATTTTTGCCTGTTAATCTCTCGAAGCGCTGATTTAATAGTATGAATGCCTCGATCAGTCCCATCATAAAAC
>JAYWMQ010000018.1 GCA_035873375.1 Nitrospirota bacterium
TTTAGGTTTTATGATGGGACTGATCGAGGCATTCATACTATTAAATCAGCGCTTCGAGAGATTAACAGGCAAAAATGTAATTCGTCAATGGATAAGATGGGGCTCTATGCAACTCATAGAAAAACCTCGCTTGTTTTAGGGCTAGGATTATCCTTTTCTCTAACAACTCTTATTGCTTCAAAATTGTCACTGGGAATGAATAAAGGATTATGTGAACAAATCATTATTTGAGAGTCTTTTTCTGAAAGATCATTTAAAGTTTCTGCAAGATGTTTTGCTTGAGGTGGGTGTTGATAAATTTCTGGTTCTTCTATTCCCATTATCAATGTTGGGGCTGTTTCATCAGAAAGTTCAGTCAATTCTTGAAGTAAGGCAAGCATATATGACCGTTGCAAACCATGCCCAAATCTTGCCAGTTCACCCTCAAATCCTCGCTCACCGATTTTGAGATATGCCCAAGGTTCTTCAACTTTTACTGACTTATCAGAATCCTGTTTCCACAGAATTTGGGCAGTAATGCCAGGATGCGCCCACGACTCTAAACTATCCTGCAATGTAGAAGATATTGAATCCAATACTGATTGCTCCTCATCCAATATTTTCTGATATTCTTCTTGCGTGTCCTTCTTTAATTTTCCAACTTTTTCGGAAAAATTTACTTTTGACCTAACAGTTCTCGCTAATAATTGTCCTAAAGCTGTGTTCTTTGATTCTTCGGTTTCTTCTGTAGCATCTTTTGATGCAGGAACGAATACCCACTGTACATGGTTAGCTAATCTATTGGCTCCTTTACTCACCCCATAAAACTGATCCTCGCTTGGAATCAAATCGCAATCATCAGGATGCTCCGCTTCATATGCTTTGAGGGCATCCGCCATCGTAGTTTTTGTTCCTGGCCTAGGTAAGTCAGGATATTTCGTTTGCAGATTTTGATAAATAAGCTTCAATTCTGAAACTTTTTCTCCATTCTTATCTGCTTCAAAATATTTTCGAAAATTCTGTAGACCTAAACGATTTCCATATTGTTTTACATCGGCACAATCTGTTGTTGAATCATATTTTGCTACAGAAGAAACGATCAGCTTATCCTGTCTTACATAATCAGATAATTCGGCTTTCGCAGCGTCAGAAAGCTCTGTGAATGTGACTGTGATTTTTACTGGTTCTTCTGTATTTCTGTGATGAAAATCTTCACTTGTAAGTTTGCTAAGATTTGTCTTACTGTCTTTATACTGCCTAAAAAAAACATTCAAAGCATTTAAGACAGTTGATTTCCCTGAACCATTCGCACCGACAAAACAGGTATAGTTATCAAACTTGATTGTCTCATCCTTGAAGCTTCTAAAGTTCTTTATTCTTACAGATTCGATTTTCACGGTTATTCCTTTTTATCTACAGACTGGGTAGGTCATCAAAAATCGTAGGGGGGCAGGTCTACACATTTGACATTCGAATCGTAATTTTGTAAATTTGTGCAATGTGTAGACTTGCCCCCTACGTGACCCTGCAATAAAATTAATTTTAATAAGAACTCATTCTTTCAATACATGCTGGATTATTGCAACGTGCTGAAATATTACCATTATTATCAATGATTTTTTCTAAAGGATATCCACATTCTGGGCATAGTCCTTCTAATTCCTCAAAGATATCGAACTTTTTGTGCAGTTCTTCTTTTAATGATTTTGCATCTTTTGCCAAACTTGACATTTGGGTTGGTGATAACATTTGTTTGCTTAAATCTTCAAATTTAGAAAGAATAAAATTGATTTTTTTAATCAATAAAGTTGAGTCTTGATTTGATCGTCGATAATAGAAATGTGTTATTATCCAACTTGCAATTGCACCTAGAATTACACCTGTAATAATTTCAATCATAAGTCATTAATCTCATTTTTTATTTTCTAATGGCCTAAATGAGGTATAGGGCAACCAGCCTTTGCAAAAAAAGCACAGAGGCTATTCCCTGTTGCCTCGATTGACTTGTTATCTGCTTTATTTCTTTGGTAAATATGCTGTCACCTTTTTAGTTTAGTAATAAGCAGTTCCCGTTACGATTTTTTTTTGGACTAATGGGTGGTCTGGTCAATGGCTCTAATATCACACTTTTTCCAGTAACAATTATTTGAGTCTTCAACATAAGTATGCCATTACTTTCTCTACCTTTATCCACAAAAGAATCGGTTCTGTATTCTGTAAAGTGATCAAGCCCTATATCTTTAGTATGTCCTGTCGTGGGATAAGACAATCTGATATGGTCATCTGTAACTTTATCAACAAACCATAGATCGGGGACATCAACATTACTGCTAAATTTGGGTATAGGATTGATTCTTACCCATCCATTTAGTGTTTTAAGTTTCTTTTTATTCATATCATATGTCCTCCAGATGACAATTATTAAATGTATAGGGAGCTGCTGCAGGAGTTTCTGGACTTCCTGACCACCCGCAAGCCTGTACCTGAAAAAGGCACCCTTTTTATGCTCACTGAGTAAGCGGATTTCTCTCTTTATTACTACATCTGCTCTTCCATAGTCTCCCCGTTCTTCTATATCTTCTTCGGCGATGCAAACCGCCAAATTTATCTACCCTGCTTTCAAAAAATACATATATGAGCCACGGCTCTCAGCCAGCCCCTGCGTAGTTCAGTGAAACACCATGCCAGTCTATCAATTTCCTGGAGGGATCCATTCTTTTTTCGCACTCATCCAGCCATTTGTGGATCTCTTCAACCATGAAAGGCTTTTCGAATATCCTGCAGCCAAGGCTTTTGGCGTATGCATGATCCACCTCTGTCCATGTGCCTGACATCACTGCCTTGTTTTGAACAATGCCTCTGCAACCTTTCTGCATCTGGTTCTGAATGAACTCCAGACCATTCATGTTAGGCATATTGTTGTCGGTAATTAAAATATCACCGCACACTTGACCGGGAGGGCATGAGCATTCTGTATCTGAATGTAAGGCGCAATATGTTGGGTCGGGAAAAGATAAAACCGTGTATCCCCGGCTCTCCAGGATTCTGGATAACAAAGACCGTATCTTCTCATCGTCATCAAAAACAAATGCCCTTAAACTCATAGTGTTCCCTCCCGTAATTAGACTTAATTTATGATTTCCTTTGCATTAACCTCAAAACTCACAGCTCTAAAGGCATATCCAGATCCCTCGCATCCTTGACCCTTTCAATCTCCCCATTCTTTTTCATATAAATCACTTCTTCCACCTGGGCATTAAGGATCATCCTCCTGCAGAGAAGGCAGGGTTTGCCTTCGGCGAATGTGTTATCATCCTCAAAGCCTGCTATGTATATGGTTGAGCCCTTCATCCTCTCCGGGGGCGCATTTACAATAGCGTTCTGCTCAGCATGCACAGCCACGCAGAGTTCATAACGCTCACCCGGGGGTACGTTCAGTTCCTTTCTCCTGCACACACCGGAGTCAATACAGTTCACAGCGCCTCTGGGTGCACCGTTATAGCCTGTGCTCACAATTACATTATCCTTGACAATAACAGCGCCATACCTGCGCCTGAGACAGGTCGACCTTGTGGAAACCACCCTGGCTATCTCAAGGAAATACTCGTCCCAGGAAGGGCGGTTTCGTGGTTCGTTATTCCCGTTTCCTCCGCTACTCATTCTCTTAACCCTCCTTTATTATCAAACAGCAAACTCAGCCACAGATTCACGCAGATTAGCGCTGATATTTTTTCTCTCCCCAAAAACGTTCGGGGCATCCAGAAAGCATTTAAAAGACTGGATTCCGGCTTAAAGACTGCCGGAATGACAGATAGAATAATTGAGTTTATAAACAGACTCTTTTTATCTGTAGTCTCTTTGTATTAAATCCTGATCTGAGTTCATCTGCGAAATCTGCGGCTAAAAACAAAGTCTTTGCTTTTATTGCCTGCTATCCGCACTTTGTATGCCCGCAGTTGCGGCACACAGCGCAGCCGCTCTCATGCTCCACAGTACCGCCGCACTCGGGACATGCCCCTATCTGCATGACCGCATCATTGAGTTTCTTGCCGTTGCCGTTCCCCTTTCCCTTTGTCATGTAAAGCTCAAGGGCCTTGGCAATGGCATCTGCACAGGACGATATCTTTCCGCCGCTTGACCACGCATGCTGGTGGCAGGATATTCCCTTCAGTTGCGTTATAATCTCTTCAGGGGCAATGTTTGACCGCAGAGACAGGCTGACAAGCCTTCCTATCGCCTCTGACTGGCTTGATGCGCAACCGCCTGCCTTGCCTATATGATTGAAGACCTCAAAGGGAAGCCCTTCCTCGTCTTCATTTACAGTGACATAGAGGGTGCCGCAGCCTGTCTTCATTGCCTGGGTCGTACCCTTGATCATATCCGGCCTCTTTCGTGGAATAATCTTCTGTTTCTCTTCTGCTGCCTGCCCGTCCCCTGTGGCCTGGGCATCGGAACTCTCCTTGGTCCCCCTGCTCAGGACCTGGCTCTCCCTTGAGCCATCCCTGTATACGGTAACACCCTTGCACCCGAGCCTGTATGCCCGGAGAAAGACCTCTTTGACATCTTCAGGGGTAGCATGGTTTGGGAAATTAACGGTCTTGCTAACGGCATTGTCAACATGCCTCTGGAAGGCCGCCTGCATACGGATATGGTCCTCAGGTGTGATGTCGTGGGCAGTGATGAAAACTTTTTTTACATCTTCCGGTATCTCCGCAATGCCGAGAATAGAGCCTGTTTCGGAAATCCTCTCCATCATCTCCCTGGAGAAAAAGCCCCTTTCCCTGGCAACAGTCTCAAAGAATGGATTTATCTCAAATAACTTTGTGCCTTCAAGAACGGTCCTGACAAAACAGACCGCAAAGACGGGTTCAACCCCTGAGGAGCAACCTGCAATGATGCTCAGGCTTCCTGTTGGCGCTATTGTGGTGATTGTGGCATTGCGGACCTTTACGCTGCCGGCATAAATGCTTTTATCGTAGTTTGGAAACACACCCCTTACTTCTGCGAGTCCCTCTGATGCCTTTCTGCCCTCTGAGTTGATAAAGCCCATCACCTCTTCAGCCAGGCTCAGGGCCTTTTCAGAATTGTATGGAATGCCGAGTTGAATCAATATATCAGCCCAGCCCATTACCCCAAGACCTATCTTCCTGTTGGCCGTGGTCATCTCCTCGATCTTTTTCAGGGGATACTGGTTTATATCTATGACGTTGTCAAGGAAATGTACTGCCTTGTGTGTTATAACCCTGAGGTGTTCCCAGTCAACCTCACCGTTTTGTACCATCTTTGCAAGATTTATTGAGCCGAGATTGCAGGACTCATACGGCAGCAGCGGCTGTTCACCGCATGGGTTTGTGCTCTCAATCTCCCCTGCCTGTGGTGTGGGGTTGGACTGGTTTATCCTGTCGATGAATACTATCCCCGGCTCTCCGTTCTGCCATGAGTGCCGGACAATCAGGTCAAAAACCTCCCTGGCCCCGAACCTCCCGTCAACCTTCCTGGTCCTCGGGTTTATCAGGTCGTATTCACCGTCCACCTCAACCTTTTCCATAAACTCATCGGTAAGGGCTACGGAGATATTGAAATTGTTCAACCTCTCGTTGTCGTCCTTGCAGGTGATAAAGCCAAGAATGTCCGGGTGGTCAATACGGAGCATGCCCATGTTGGCCCCCCTGCGTGTGCCCCCCTGTTTTACGGCCTCTGTTGCCGTGTCAAATACCGTCATAAAGGATATAGGGCCGGAGGATATGCCCTTGGTGGAACCCACTACATCACCGCCCGGCCTCAGGCGGGAGAAGCTGAACCCGGTGCCCCCACCGGATTTATGTATGATTGCAGCATTCTTGACTGCCTCAAAAATGCTCTCCATGGAGTCTTCGATCGGCAGTACAAAACATGCCGATAATTGCCCGAGCCGCCTGCCCGCATTCATCAGGGTCGGGCTGTTCGGCAGAAAATAGAGAGAAGACACCATCTGATAGAACTCGTCTTCCAGGGTACCAACCTCTTCAGGTGAACAGCCGTAGTTGAGGTCTGCTGATGCCACTGCCCTTGCCACCCTTCTGAACATATCCTCGGGTTTTTCCGTAACATTTCCCTCTTCGTCCTTCTTCAGGTACCTCTTCTGCAATACCTTGAGTGCATTGTCAGTAAGGTTGAGAGCAGAGTTTAAAAGATCCATTCGATACCTCCTCCTTTTATACTTTTATATTTTTTTCCGCTTTCTGTTGCAATGTCTCAAGGGCCTTTATCTTGACAGAGAATTGACTGAAGGCGTCTTCATTTTCAATGGGACAGGTTTTTGTGCAGATATGCGGACATCGCAGACAATTAAACCAGTCGTTCAGGCCTTTACAGAAGTCCAAAATACCCCCTACAGATTGTGGCTCATGGTAGTGTTTAGTCAATTAAACCACAATATGTGGTATTTGTCAAGAAAAAAATGCAGGCTACTTAAGGCGTTGATTTCAAAGAATTTTTCCTGTGAAATAGGTGTTGGTGAAATGTTAAGAAAATTTTGGAAAAGAATCTTGCTATGAAAACAGATCGAAATGCTATATAATATGCCCATGATGGATGGAATAAATGCAGATACAAAGGTTTCAACTTTATTCAGGGAATATCCCGAGACAGTCGACTATCTCCTCTCCCTCGGGCTATGTGAATGCAAGGACACTTTTGCCAAGGCACTCAAGGATGTTGCAAGTGAAAAAGGTCTTGATCTGGAAGAGTTTTTAAAGGAGATTAACAGCCGTGTGAGGTAATCTCCTTAACCTGCCCCGCCTTTTTCTGAATCAGCCTGACTTCTTCTGAACCCGGGGGTTTATGGACAGAACCCGCTCAGCCGTGCCTTCCTCTCCCATTCCATAACCCTGCGGTAATCCCTGAAAAGCCTTTCCCTTTCCCTGAATTCCCGTGTGTGGATGGCACGTCTTCCGTTCTTCCTTCTTAATATCCCGATATCAGCGTGCAGCATTTCATGGTAGACAATAAATTCGACAAAAAACCCCGGCACCCTGACGCAGTCCAGCCCCGGATTGATCCTGATGGTCTTTGTCTCTGAATTATAACTGCCGAGGGTCCTTTTCCTGACGGCCTTTTTCGGTGAGCGCTTTCCCCAGGTTATCACTGCATTGATCCCGTTGGAGAAATACTCCCTGTTCACCTTTTCAAATATCTCATGGAGATTATAAACCCTTCCCTCGGGCTCGACCCTGTCAGGGGTCCTGGACCTCTTTCTTACCCTCCACTGGTTTTTCCTGAAGAAGTCATGGACAAGGGGTGTCTTGATGGAGGGTTTTTTGATTAATTCCGCTATCTCAAGGATTACCTCCAGGGGGGCCTCGGTAAAGAGACGCTGTACCCTCAGGAGGACCCTGTCCCCTTCTCTTTTAAAGCTGACTATGCTTGTTCTGTTGTTTGTCAGGATAAGCTCTACAGGTCTGCAGACAGCTTGCTCTATAACCCTTTGAAGATTCATGGAAGTTCCCTGATGGTAAAATATATGGTCGGGGCGACTGGATTCGAACCAGCGGCACCCAACTCCCGAAGCTGGTGCGCTACCAGACTGCGCTACGCCCCGCCGATTAGATAATAAACACAATATTCAATCAGTCAAGAGCAAATTAAAATAGAATTTGACAATTATATTTTATGCTGTAGTGTGTAGGCTGTTTCATGCTATTATAAAGTAAATAGATGGTAAAGAGAGGAGGTTTTTAGAAATGGGTGACAAAATAAGTAGAAGAAAATTTCTTGGCAGGGCTACAGGAACAGTAGGAGGAATCGGTGCTGTGTGTGCGCTGTATCCTGTGGCCGAAAGCCTTCAGCCGAGCAAAGACGCTATGTCGCAATCTATAGCAAAAGTTGATATAAGCGGCATGCAAGATTTTGATCTCAAAAGCGTTCCTTTCAAAGGTAAACCGCTTTTTGTTATGAAATTTCCAGAGGGGTATAATTTAAAAAAATGGGGTGGCAAAGCTAAAGAGAGCACAAACTATGAGAAAATTAAACCGATACTGAAGAGACAGAAAAATGTTGTTGCCATAATAGGCGTATGTACTCACTTAGGCTGCATACCTATATGGGAAAAACATAGCGGACAAGGATACAAAGCGCCTATATATTACTGCCCTTGCCATGGCGGTGTTTATACACCATGGGGCGATAATATTTACGGTCCCCATCCTCGTCCTCTTTGGCTTCCAAAAAAACAAAAACTTGTCGGCAATATATTAACTGTTGGTTAAACTATATAACTAAGGAGCGAAGAATGGGTCAACCGATAAAAGAATGGTTTGAATCAAGAACTGGTTTGGGAAAAATTTTCCATAAGGAGATGATTGAGTATCGTGTTCCTAAAGGATTAACACTGCCGTACTCATTAGGTGTTTTAGCTGTTGTGTTTCTTGTTATACAGATAATAAGCGGGGTTTTCGTACTTATGTATTATAAGCCTGATATGAACCTTGCATTCGACAGTGTTAATTACACGATTGCTCAAGTTATACCGTGGGGGTGGTTTTTTAGAGCACTTCATGCAGTAGGTGCAGGCTTTTTCATGGCAATAATATATACACATATGTTTACAGGCGTTTACTACAACGCGTATAAAAATCCAAGACAACTTGTTTGGATTATCGGATGGGTAATATATATGGTTATGATCCTTCTGGTTTTAACCGGATATCTTCTTCCACAGGGACAGCTTTCATACTGGGCAAGTGAGGTAGTCAGCGAAATGCCGACAGCTATTCCGCTTGGCATAATGGACAAGGTATCTTTATGGATAAAGGGTGGATTTTCAGTTGGAGATATCACAATCACAAGATTTTTTGCGCTGCATGTTGTACTTTTACCGCTTTTGCTGATAGTCCTCGTCTTTTTTCATATGCAATTTTTTCATCAGACAGGTGTTACAAGTGCCGACGGACGCGAAGTTCACGGAAATGAAAAAGAAACGGTTCCATTTATATATGTAACTTTGAAAGAAGGTGTTATAATAGCAATCGTATTGGCAGCATTTTCATATTTTATATTCTTTAATCCGGGTCCATTTACACCTTCCGCTAATTTTGCTCCCGCAGATCCAATGAGAACACCTGCACATATTGCACCCGAGTGGTATTTAACCGCTTTTTATGAGATCTTCAGATCCATACCGGGCAAATTTCTCGGTTTTATGGCAACCAATATGTTCTTAATATTTCTGCTTTTATTACCAATTCTGGATACATCAAAAAAGAAAAGCGCAACAAAGCGTCCGCTGTTCTATTTTGTGTACCTGTTGTTTCTTCTCTCTTTTGCGGTACTTTCCATTGAGGGCACGCAGCCGGATACAGCTCAGTCAAGAGTAATCGGACAAGTATTCTTTTTTGTCAATATGTTATTTTTCGCAAGCTTACCGGTGATAGCTCATTTTGAGAAAAAAAAGGAGGCAATACAGTGAAATTCCTGCGTTCAATTCCAATTGTTATAATACTTGGCGGTCTGTTCTATGCCCTGTGGAGCGGTGTTCTGGAGCCGTCAGAATGGAAGGTTCCTCAATCTGCCGAGGTTATCAAGGCAAAAGTCGGGGAAGTTCAATTAGTTAAAGAAGGTGCAAAAATATTTAAGACATCTTGTGCCGCCTGCCACTCATTAAGATACAAAAAAATATACCCATTTTTTGTTAATGCGCCAAATGAAAAACCACTCTTTAAAATTCTCATGAAAGAACACAACGGATTTCTGACAAGAGATGTTTATGAATCAGCCTTTGCGCTTCAATTAAAGGGTCTCAAAGCGGCATTCGGATCGGTTCCGCCGGATCTTTCAACCGCTTATGTTTATTTGGGTGAAGGAAAATTATTTAATATTATCAAAGACCCGCAAAAGGTGCTTCCGGGTACTAAAATGCCCAATATGCATCTAAACAACAAACAGATTGTGGCAGTATCGGCATTTTTGAAAACTGCTATACTTCCTACCGCAAAAGAAACCAGTAGAAGACATCTCATCGGTATGATTGTTATCATATTCTTTATTATTCTCGCAATACTGTTAGCATTATACAGAAAAGTTGTATTGGAAGA
>JAYWMQ010000019.1 GCA_035873375.1 Nitrospirota bacterium
TTTAGGTTTTATGATGGGACTGATCGAGGCATTCATACTATTAAATCAGCGCTTCGAGAGATTAACAGGCAAAAATGTAATTCGTCAATGGATAAGATGGGGCTCTATGCAACTCATAGAAAAACCTCGCTTGTTTTAGGATTAGATTCAAAATGTGACATGCGGTTCTTTGAATATGATCATACGTATAAACTACGACAGACTTTGTCAGGGTTTCCTTTTCACAAATCAGCTTAAGCTGGTTTGGCGTTAAATCACTTCCAATTATCAGAATGCACTTGGGATTTTCGAATAAGAGTCCTTTCTCATCTTTAAGATAATTGCGTTGCCTATACACAAAACTCAAATATCGCTCCGATTGATTCCATGCATCGTTAAATGACGAGGAAAAATTATCTTTCTGCTTGAAACAAGTTAGTAAAGGTTGCTTGATTTCAATAATATCTCGGGAATTATCATGACATCGGACAGCGGTGAAATCAGGTATATTCTCGTCATCAAGGTTAGTGTGTCGGTCTATACTTTTGTATTGCCCGCCGAGCATCCAAGGATGTTCATGAAAAAGTTCCTGATATTTAGATTCCACCTCACACTTTGATTCAATATATTGATTGAGTTGTTTGAAACCGTTCGACATTTCCGTGAAATTGTCCTCATTAGTTTTCATCCCCTCAGAGTCATAAACTAACGATTCCATGCCCAATAATAATAAAGCTTGTTGGGCTAAAACCTTATCTACGCGAAATTGCCTTGGCTCTTGGCTGATATGCAAAGGGCCGAAGTCATAAAATAGCGACTTTTTCCATCCTAAAGACCTTACAACTATGACTCCTACAGAATCTGGGATTTCTACTCCCAAATCTATAGAGTCGATAGCGCCAATGTCCTTTTGGTAAATTGGTTCTCCTTTTTCAACATCCCTGTTAACTTTGATTTTTGCCTTTATTTCAAGTTCGTTAACATATGCGACACCGGTCAGATCATGATTTATAAGCACTAAAAGGTGGTCAATTTGGGATGGGGGCGGGAAATTTGGTATATTCTCAAAAACCATTGATTGCATATCTTCAAGACGCGTAACCAAAAGGTTAGAGTCAAGTGGTCCTATGAGCTCAGTCGTCATCACTTTGACTATCTCTTCCTTGACTGCGAAGCTTAAAGAAATACCAGCTGGCCTCACTTTTAGCTTAAACTCTTTTGGCATGATTCCTCTTTAGATGTGGCTAACGGCCTGCGTGAGGGGCGCGAATGAAGCGTTGCGAAATGAGCGTCCCTCTCGACGCCGTTGTTAGGGATTCTCTTTCAACTTGAATGACACACTGTAGTACCGCACGTCAATGTTGTTTGTCATCTCCAAGGCATACGTCAGTTTTGGGTCATGGTTGCGGCAAATGACAAGCCCTCTGACAGTCTGTCCGTTTTCGCATAGGTTTCTCTTGACCCATCCCATATAGCGAAGAATTTGCCCCACGACACGATCTGAAGGCCGCCCCTTCTTCAGTTCAATCACTATAAACGCTTTCGTCTTCTCCTCAGTCGCAAGGATGTCAATGGGGCCAATGTCTGTTGTATACTGCTGACCGTCATTGCCCTCTGAGTCCTCAAATACGCGGAGATGGCCCTTGAAGATCGTATCGAAGTTGCTGACAATGAAATCCTCCAGATACTTCTCTAGGACGAACTCGCTTGGATCTTCCACTTCCGGTTCGGCTTCCGGTGGAGCAATGGGTGGACCAGAGCCCTCAACTACACTCCTGAACTGCTCTTCCGAGAACTCGGCAAGCGTATGCATCGGAAAGACAATGCTGGGGAATGACTTGTCGCGGGGCTCTGCCTGCCATGCAACATCGAGAAAGCCAGGATGTTCAACATGCTGATTCCTGCCGGGTGAGAAAACGGCTGGACCCGTGATTTTGCCAATACCCGTCAGTGTCTTCCTTCCTCTCCTTGCGATTACGTAGTCTCCTGGCAGCATCTCGTGGTAGAACGACCACAGCATGTTTGTGTACAGCCCTTTGGTCTGAGAGGGTTTATCGGGGTAGGTTCTCGCAACGGCTTCCGCCAACTCATCTCTGGTCATGGCTGTAACGTCGCCAAGTTGCTTCCAGCCAATGGATATCACATTTTGGGCAAGATCGAATTGCCAGACCTTGCCGAACAGATCCGCTGGTTTCGATTCGACAGGAGCCATTACCCAGTAGCGTGACATCTCGTATCCTCCCTTCTGCAATCCCTAACGACGCCAATAACCGGATTTTTGCGTAGCGTAGCAAAAAGTCCGAGTTAATTGGCATTGTTAGGGCTCAAATTCTGCTTTAACTTCACCATTTTTCTTTCTCTTGACCGCTTCTGCAAAAAATATCCCTATAGTCCCAGCTAAGTTGGAAATAATAAAAAGCAGCCAAAGAGAGAATGTACCTTCAGCTTTTAATATTCCAACTTTATCAAGAAAAATTGAAATGGCTGACATTAACCCGATAATTATTAACATGCCACTAGCTGTTCGCATCACTTCTTCAGCTGAGCTATCTGGCGACCCTAAAGCGTACAGAATAAAACCTCCAACATAGCACAGTAAGTACAAAAGCCAGAAGGTAAATACAGACCCTTGAACTTCAACACCAAAGGGAGATATAAATAACACTATTCCGCTAATTACCCCAAGCGATATTAGTATAATTCCAGCAACTCTAAAAATAAACATTTTTCTCCTTTTTATAGCCCTAACAAGTTAATGTACAGTTTTCTGTATAATACCAAAATCACCACAAAAAATATCAAAGCATAAAAGTCAACAGGCAGGCGGGGGCAACAGATTTTTCTTGATTTCTATGTGCTTGCAATCTTTAAGCAGTCCTATATCTCCCGTTTTGTAATGATATACCAAAAACCGGATATCTACTGTTTTCGATATTTCTCCTGTCACCTGTCTGGCATCTGCACAGGCAGGTAAAAATTCGCCCAAATATCATTTCCAGGAGTTGCAACAGGAAGAGTCCTTTTTAATCCAAGCTCGGAGTTTATTTTCCAACTCATTGTTATTTGATTTTCATTCATACTATAGACTATAATTATAGTCAAGACAGAAAGCCGCGGAATGACAGAAATAAGGAGGAATGCCATGACAAAGACTATCCCGCTTGCAGAGGCAAAAAAGAGCCTGTCTGCAATTGTAAGAGACGTTGATGAAAAATATGACCGTTTTGCCATAACCAAAAACGGCGTTGAGAAAGCCGTTATTCTCAGCAGTGATGAATTTGAAGGCCTGATGGAGACACTCGATATTCTCTCCCGTGAAGAAGAGAGAGAAGCGATAGCACGTGCAAAAAAACAGGTAAGAAAAGGCAAAACCATATCCCTTAGTGATTTTAAATCAAGGTTAAAGCTTAAATGACCCACAGGATTGAGCTTGCAGGAGAGGCGGAATCCGACCTTGAATTTCTCCATGAGGCAGACAGAAAGCTATTTGGAAAGATACTTGCCAAGATAGAATTTCTCTCTGATAATCCAAAAGAGGGCAAGCCGCTTGCCGGGAACCACAAAGGCGAATTCTCTTTCAGGGTCGGTAATTACCGCATTGTCTATGAGCTTGATAACACCAGGCATATTGTCTATATCCTCACTGTAAAGCATCGGAAACATGTCTATTAAATTCTCATCTCATACCCGCCTTGCCCAAAATCCGCACCCTTTTCCAACATGCAAAACTTCTCCGGCCCTGATTAAACCCATAAACAGCAGCCGATAGACTATTGAAGAATTATCACTCTCTGCGGTGAAATACCGGGAAAGCTCCAGGATTCGACATATTATGAGAGACCCTGAATCAAGTTCAGGGTGACAATCTTTATTGATGGCGGATCCATTTTATAGTAGAGCTTTAATTCCTCGTAGAGTGCAGGATGCTTCTGTTTCAGCTTTGCAGGTTTTTTGAAAAACGCCTCTGTGATTACTGCAAAAAACTCCGCCGGATTGGTTGCTCCGTACGAGTCAATCACATCCTTGTAATGTTTTTTCACCTTCTCAACGAGTTCCCCGTACTCCCTGCCCAGAATCCTCGCCCAGGCAACATAGCTGGAGCCCCGATCAAGAATCGGTCCACCATCAGCGCGGCCATCCTCCTGATCCAGTTGGTGTGAAAATTCATGAAGAACAACATTGTGTCCGTCTCTGATATCCACGGACTCCTGCTTGACATGATCCCAGGCCAGCACGAGTTCGCCGCTGTTCCATGACTCGCCAAGCCTGGCACTGCACACCGTCCCCCTACCTATAAATCCAATATTCTCCCCTCTATCAAGAGGGGATTAAGGGGTGTGTGCCTCTTCTCTTTTCCTTCCATTTCCCCGGCTCTTATTCAGAAAAACCTCTTTGTCTGTAATATCTGCCTCTTAACCAGCTAAAAAACTCTGCCTTTATTTGCCGGTCAGCCTGCCGGCATACAAAACTCACGTCTTATGCTCTTCTCTCTTTTCTTCTTCGTCTCTCTTTTCTTCTGCCTTTATACTCAGATCCCTCACAAAGTCAGGACACCTTATATCCTTACCTGATATGGAAAACTTTTTTTGGCAGGTGGCCCTCCACGCACAGACAGAACATATTTCCACAAGTTTCTCCTCCTTCATAGACACCTCCTCCTCAGATAATAGCTTAACAGAGTCTCTATATTCCCTTCAATGGACGGCTTTGAGTTGATTATAAAGACCCTGTCCTCTATAGTGAAAAGTTCAGCCTTCAGTCTCCTCACCTGCGGGGGATTTTCAACCCTACTCCTCAGCTCATCCTCAAACATGACAACAAGCTTGTCCTTCATCCTCAGGTGGGTATCCATCAAAAAGACCGCCATGTCAGGGCAGAGGTCCTGGGTCCTTGACCAGAAGGCGCTTATCTCGGAGGCATATATCTGTCTTGGCGGTGATGATTTTACCTCCATGTACAGAAGTCCGCTGTCAAGTTTAGCGATAAGATCATAATCACCGCCAACCCGCCGCCCCCTGAACCTGATACCCCAGATGGTCTCCATCCTGAACTCCCGCTTCAATATCTCTGCAACAAACCACTCAAGGGTCTCACCAAAGCTCTTAATCGGTCGCTTCCTGAGTCTGTACCCTCCCGAGACCTTTTCAATCAGACCGGTTTTCAGTAGATAATCAATATATTCATCGGTAACCTCTGCCGTTGCATATCTCGTTACATCCTGAAGTGTGAATCCATCCTGATGCTTTATAATGTCCCTTAAGAAGAGCCTGAAGGAGTATCTCTTCATGGTCTCATAGTAAGAGTCAATATATTTTTCACTCGGGACAAGAAGATCTTCGGCAGGCTCTTTCTTATAAATACAGAAGCCCCGTCTCTTAAGGAGGGCCTCAAGCGGAGGAGTCAGTTCGGTAAGCCTCTGCCTCAGGAGCGCTATCTCTTCTCTCAGTCTCTCGCACTCCTTTTCCGGCTGTCCCATTTTCATACTATCAGTATATAATAAAATTCCGATGGTTTGTGAGTCGATACTGTAATTGAGAGGGGGATACACAGAAGAGTCTGAAGGAGTGCCTTTGCATTATGGAATCAACCTGGAGATATATAGATACAGGCATCTCTGATGCCTCCTGCAATATGGCCGTTGACGAGGCGATTGCAGAGATGGCCCTGAAGGGCAGGGTCCCACCTACGCTGAGGTTTTATGGCTGGGCTGTGCCGTCTGTAAGTCTGGGATGCTTTCAAAAGAGTGAAGAGATAGACAGGGGGTATTGCGAATACAGGGGCATCCCCATAGTAAGGCGGCCTACAGGAGGCCGGGCTATTTTGCATGGCAGGGAGGTTACCTACAGTTTCGCATCAAGGAATGCCGTGCCCCCTTTTTCTGAGGGCCTGCTGAGCAGCTACGGGCACCTGAGCAGGGCTTTTTACACTGCCCTTAAATCCCTCGGCATGGATGTGGAGATGAAGAATCGCAGGGAAAAGGGCCGCATACTTACAGGAAGCGCCCTCTGTTTCCAGTCCGTCTCATATGGTGAACTCTCCATCAACAAGCGGAAGGTAATCGGCTCGGCACAGAAGCGGTGGAAGGAGGGCTTCCTCCAGCAGGGCTCTATCCAGATGAAGATAGACCCGGGGCTCATGGAACGGGTCTTCAGAAACGTTAATACCGAAAAAATATCCTTAACCATGACAGGGCTGACGGATCACTTGCCTACACTGTCACCTGATGAATTAAAGGGGGCTATTTTAGATGCCTTTGAAGAAATATTCGAGGTCAGTCTCCTGCCCATGGGGCTGACTGAAGAGGAGAAGATACTTGCCCTTCAGTTTCAAAGACAGAAATATCAGTCCCCTGAGTGGACGTATTGCCGTTGAAACGGAGATTTGTCATCAGGGTATTTGTCATCTAACATTGTCTTCCCCCTCTGTGATCTCTATGACCTCTGTGGTCTCTGAATCCTCAGTCAGGCCTGCGAGTTCCGTCTGATAATAATAAACAAAGGCTACTGCAAGTATAAACAGTCCCGCATATCCCTGCAGGGCATAGATTAAGAGCTGATATGGGAGGTTCAGGATTAACCCGATAAAGGGAACTACCTTCAGCGGCAACCCGGCCAATGCAAGGATGAGGCTGAAGATTATATATAGAGAGGCCATTATTACGTAAAGATAAAAGGCAGAGGGATTTTTCAATAAATATCTTGTTGTTTCAGTTACAGTAGCCACCGGCCTTGAGTCCTTCAGGCTAATGGCAGCCAGGCCATAAACAGTCAATGAGAGAAGTCCGAAGAGGATGAAAAACCCTGAAACAACTCCTATGAGGGCAAAAAAGACGCCCAGGAACATGGAGAGAGCAAGGGACTGTGACTTTGCGTATGTAATGACAGCCGCAACAACTACGCCCGAGATTGCATAACACACAATAATACCTATAGCAACAAGCCCCATAATGCTGATAAATCCGAGCACGGGGGAAAAGAGCCGCTTTCCCTCTTCAAAAAAGACCTTCATGCTGAATTTCTGCGACTCATCCCTGACAGTACGCGCAATAGTTCCTGCAGCAGCGGCAAAGGCATAAATCCCCGCTGTGGACACAATGAGTATATAAATGAGCAGCAGGAGACCGCCAACGATTACTATACCGAAGTATTGGGTCATGAGGATATCAGGGGCACTTTCAATCCGGGAGAAAAACACAGGGCTGATCCCTATGATTAATAACGCAATGACAAGAGGGATTGCCACGATGAAGAAAAACCCTATACAGCTCAGCACTGTCACTGCAATCCGGACAAGCACAAGTTGCCAGTTACGGTTTGAAACTTTAAACCCCTGCTTTATTGCCTCCGAGTAAGTCATCCCCTTCATTATAGCACAGGCTGACTTGCTGACTTGCTGCCGGCTTGACCCTGCCGGCTCTCATGGCTATAATAGCAGTAGTCATGGCAACATTATCAAAAAATGAAGAATATCCCGAGATACCGTCAACCCGCAGGGACGATCTGCATAACCTGAAGGTGATGGAAGAGGCCCAGCTCGTCCTCTTTATGGCCGGCAATCAGTATATGGTTATGGAAAAATTGCTGGAGGCATTTAAGAAGAGACATCCCGAGGTAGAGAGAATCTTTTATGAAACACTTCCTCCGGGTCTTGAATTGAGGCAGATACTTGCCGGTGGTGCCCTGTTTCAGGGCAGGACTATAACCGGCAGGCCTGATATATATACCTCGGTGACAAAAGATGCAACGGAAGAGCTTGCCATCCGGGGACTTGTTGATGAATACCACATCTACCTCCATAACAGGATTATTCTTATGGTACCGGAGGGTAATCCGGCCAATATCAGGAACGTCAGCGACCTCGGCAGGGACGATGTCCGCATATCACAACCTGGAGCCCTCGAAGACATTACTAAATATATTGTAGATATGTACGAACGGGCCGGGGGCAAGGCGCTTGTCAGGAGGATAATGGAAGAAAAAAGGGCTGAGGGCACCACCATTCTCACAATTGTCCATCACAGGGAGACACCTCTGAGGCTGCAAAAGGGCACTGTAGACGTCGGGCCTGTCTGGGCAACCGAGGCAGTGCACGCTAAAAGGGAGGGCCTTGGGTTTGAGGTTGTAGAGGTGGGAGAGAGGCTTGACCAGCGTCACAGTGTAAACTATTATATCACCAAACTCAGGAAGGCCCCAAACCCTCAAAATGCAGAGAAGTTCCTCTCTTTTATCCTCTCCAGAGAGGCGCAGATGATATATGAAAGCTATGGTTTTGTCCCATATGCCAAGGTATAATCTCCATACCCTGACACAAATAAGTTTTAAATCCTGAACAGTCTTTCATGCTCGCTCCAGTCTTACCCTGAGTTCTATCTCCTCCAGTATGGACGCTACATGTTCGCAACGCTCTCTCGGTCCTGTATAGCAAAGGGCCTCTCCCTGTGTATGGACCTGCCAGGTGATCTCCCTTGCCTGATCAGGTGAACATCCTGTAGCCTTCATCAATTGCACAATCACTTCATCAAAAGTATGCCGGTTATCATTGATGAGAATAACATTCCATGGCTCGATAACGAATGTTGAGGCTTCTTCAAAAAGTGATACCTTTGTGCCCATGGTTTAAATTATAGCACATGTCCAGTCCCGGACTATCTGAGGATTGTCGATGCATACGATGAGGCACTGGAAAAGTCACGCAAGCGCATACTTTTTCTTGAAAAGGAATATGCTGAGACGAAAGCAAAACTTCAGGCTTTGCATCAAAAACAGTTTAAGGCCAACAGAAAGAAAGATAAGCAAAAGAAGGGAAAGACTTCAGAGGTTGCCACTTCCATTTTAGGTGCAAACTTTGGTGGTGTGCTGGTTACCGATAGGTATGCTGCTTATAACAGTACTAATCCAGCAGAGCGGCAGACTTGCCTAGCCCATATTATTCGCCGTGCCAAGGAAATTGCTAAGGAACTATCGCTTCTTAACAATAACTATCGTGACGTAAAAGCCGAATCTTTTTGCGCCAGGATTGCCAAGCTTTTCTCAAGTGCCTGTAAAATTGGACAGAAACTTTCTTCCGGCCTTATTACCCTTAAAGAAACCCGCTCGATTGAAAAGAAGTTTCTCAAAAAACTCAAAACTTATTGTGCCCATACGTTAAATTTCTCTGCTGCTGAAACTCTCAGATCCAAACTGATCGGAAAAGAGATTGATCAGCTCTTTACTTTTCTCCGGCATCCCGATGTTCCTCCAACTAATAATCAGGCTGAACAGTCTCTCAGAAACATTGTTATTTTTAGAAAAATTATCTTCGGTACACGCTCGGCTTCCGGCCTGAAAACTCACAGTATCCTGCCCAGTCTTGTTCTCACTGCCCGCCGTCAGGGCCATCATCCCAGAGAATTCCTTCAAACTCTCCTCACTTCTGATGCCCCTACTGCTCAGGCTGCTCTCTTTAATAATTCTTCTTGATTGATCGAATCCTGTTCGTATAAAGATGGAACTAAACTATTACGTCATATCCCTTATTTCTTATGCCTTGTCACTTCGCGAAAATCGGTGTTTAACTTAATTATACGTTCAATTTCTTCTTGTGGTAAATCTAATTTTTGTGCAGCTAACCTGTGATTCCCAAGGGTTCCTTCATCGGTATATTGTCGAACAATTTCAGCTACATAATTTTCATATGGTATAGACTTTTCGCATAAATTCATAAAATAGTCATTAATAATTCCAGCAAGTTTAATACTCCGTAATCTCACCCATTCTAAGCTATGATGGTAATCATCCTTTTCGTGCTGCTTTGAATTGACGCCAATAACAACATCCTCTTCATCAATTAACGTGAATCTCAAATCTGATAGCTTTAAATCAGAGGAGAAATACAATTTTAAATTTTTAATTAGGTTTAGTTCATAAGCGCCAGCAACACGGTCATATTCAGCACATGTGATAATTGTAATAGGAATTTTTGTTGCCATATTTCTAATTGCTTCGTTTACCCTTTTAGGCACATCTCCATTGCTTGACGTCTGAAGCATAGGAAAATGGAGTTTAATAGAAGAAGTGGCTTCTAATATTGCCCCAATAATTTTTGAAATGTATTGTTCCGAGTAATCTTTTTCATCTCGTATTTTATGGGTACCCACAATAAAATCTGAGTCGGCAACTGTCTTCTCTTGCGTTTGTTTATGGAAACGCATAAGGATCAAAAGGGTAAAGAAGAATCCAGCGGCAGCGCCACCGAATGTGTAACCTTTTCCAGACAAACTACCCGTTGACGAAAGTAAACCGAATGTAACATAAGCCACAAAGAGCGACAAAAGAACATATGCTACGGCAAAAACTATCGGTTGATACGTATCGCTTTTTTTAAGCCCTTTCTTTTTTATTATGCTATGTAACATATTTAGCTTCACTGTTTTAAAATTCCGGCTGTCTTGCTATATAAATTTGTTTGTTTTCTTCAAAACAAAACTCGACTCGATTTAAAATGTTAGATAATGATTCGTCACATATATTTCCAAGGCACTGGTAATTGTTAAATTTAGGGATATGGATATCTCCGTTCGATCTCATAATAATGTAATTACTATTCAATTCAGAGCAATAAGCGATATCAATTGGTAAAGATGGATAGCGGTTTTTAAGTTTTATAAATTCTTCATCAATTATCGTTACGGGAACTTTTAAATGTGAAATATCAGAATTTACATTTGGGTTATCAGTTAGTTCAAAGATTTTCCAGAATACGCTTCCATTAATGGAGTTAAGAAACCGACCAATATTATCTAATTCGCTCAAGTTATGCTTAGTAATAACCGTATTGATTTTTAAAGGAATACCAATGTCTGAAGCCGTAAGGATGTTTTGAATTGTATTTTTCAAATCATAATTTTCTCCTCGAATAATACAGGCCGTTGAGGATGATAATGTGTCAAGGGAAATAGTTAGACGTTCAATCTTACCAGAAAGGAAATTTATGTTATTTTTGGTAGGCAATGTACCATTAGTAGTGATGGAGATATTGAAACATGAATGAAAAAAATCAATTAATGTAAAGATAGACCTCTGCAGAAAGGGTTCCCCTCCCATCAGATTAACTTTAGTTATACCTTGCGAAGAGAGGGATTTGCCCACAGACAATAGTTGTTCAATACTAGGATCATCTCTTCCTTTAAAGGCATAACAAAATTTGCAAGATAGATTACATTTTTCAGTCATATACCAACATACATAATAGGGTCTTTTGAAACTATCTATCATTTTTGATGCCATTCATTAATGATTCAATGAAGTTAACTACAGTATTTAAAACTTCTTTTTTATCAAATGCAGATTTTACAATATCATATTTATCCATATCTATAACAATAACGTTTCTTTTCTTCTCAAATTTTACGAGTAAAGCTTCATAAAAAGGCTGGAAGACTATAGGGTAGTCTTGTATCTTTTTTGTATCAGTTTGGGGGGATTTTCGACGGCTCATATTTCTATGGATAGTTTCAATACTTGCACGCAAGAAAATAAAACCATCCGGTGAACATTCTATTTTATTGCTTATTATCCCAAATAGTTCATCATATAATTTCTTGTCATAATTTTTTAATGTTTGTCTGGCGAACATGGCATTTTCATCTAATGAACGTTCAATGCATGTAATACCTGAATCGTTTTTATAACTATTATATGCTTGCACGCAGGAAACTAAATAGTGCAACTCAAAACCAAGCAATGCATTATCATTAGCATCTATTAGGCCTATGTATGGATTACTTTCAGGCTTTTCTGTATGAATTATGAATTCGGGGTAGTTTTGCACAAGCTGTTTCATTAGCGTTGTCTTGCCTGTAGCAATATTCCCGCTTAATATTAATAGCATTTAGTTTTTCTCCGCATTTTTCTTAATGTTGCCAACGCCTAAATCAGCGGCGCGTCTTTTTGCGTTCGCTGGATTTTTTTGTTATGTGTTTTCATCCTATCCAAGCTTCAAAATTATCATATCCATTATCTTCGATCCAGTCGTAGATAGAATAGATCGTTGATAATCTAAATATTTTATTTCTTTTTGATTCAGCAACTTCTTTTACTGCCCATCCGTCTAAATCTGAGTATTTTTCCCATTTCCCTTTTATGTAGTTATGAAGATTAATATTTTTACCCGTTTTATCGAAAGAATAACCTAAATAGTAAAACGGATTATTTCCTTTAGTTTTTGTTTTTTCGTCTTTCCCATTAATTCCATTAATATGAATTGCAATAAGACCGTTCCCGTTATTGAGACTTTTCATTATTTCATAATCAACCCACCTGCGATTAAATGTATCGGTTCCAACTAAAACACAGGTGACAGAAGTGTTTTTTAGCTCACTGTTTATTAGTCGTTTTAACGCTAAATCACTTGTCTTCTTAGCATCCTCCCAAATGGATGCATCAAAATAACCCGCATTATCATCCTTTGTTAATTTATGATTTCTAACAACATTTGCTCTGAAATCAATAACATCTTGATAATGAAAACTAAAAAACACTCTTTTTGCCATATTAAACCTGCCTTTGTAATAAATTGATTGCTTTCATTATATTGTTTATCAAATCACTGTCACTAAGTGTTGTATCTCCCAAACTTTCAATGATTGTAATTAAATCATGATTATCTGGGTAAAATTCTTTTGTATCAGCCATTACTTTATCCCATATTTTTTTAGAGACAAAACCCGTAAGCCCTATTGGAATAATTTTTACACCTTGTCTATGCGCTATTTCAAACTCTTGCAATAGACCATCAGAATCTTCTACTTTTCCATCTACTAATTTATTGCCAAAAAAGAATAGTGCTATTCCAGATTCAGAAATCATATCCTCACGATACTTTTCCCATAATGCATTTCTTTTGCTTGGATCAGATATGTTCTGGGGGAACGGTCTTAAAATCAGATAATCATCTAAATGTTTTTTTTGAGAAGAGTACACACTTGACAAGACACCATTTATAACAGAGCTACCGATGCCGAGTCCAAACCCTGATATGATTTTATAATTCGTTTCAGCAAGTTTTTTTGATAAATCAAAAACCAACTGTTCTGCTCTATATTTGTCAAAATCGCCATAATCATGTGCAGCACCCGAAATAAAAATATTTTGTCTTTTCAATTTCATCTTGATAAGCTGTAACACTTCTGTAATTTCAGAATATACATCAATTAAAAGTGCCTGGATCCCAAATCGTTTTAAATCTTTAATTTTTAATTCTTGCTTGATCTTTGAATACTGAAAATCCTCATCAGTTTTATAATCATCCTTACTAACTGTTTTAAAAAAGCAATAATGATCTCTTTTATTTGTCCCTAACAAAATCTTTATGCGACTTAAAATGTAGTCTAGGTTAGGGTCTTCAAAACTGAATCCTATAAAAAGGAAGGTATTAGAAACTAAATCTCCCTGTAATGCAGTAGTAAATAATTGTCGATTCTCATTATAATTCTCATAATCATCTTTAGTTAAAACTGCTTCGTGTGCTAAGTTAATATCCCCATGCATTTTATAAACAACAGCATCTCTCCGTGGTTTATTAGTTGCCAAGTTTTCTGAACAAATTTTTGTGTCTATAGTTTTACCCTCTTTTTCAAGGGACTTTTCTATAAGAGCATCGTAATTTGTAGTCCAAAAAGTCTTAATAGGGAGTGTTGATAAAATTTTATGATTATCATTTATTGCTACATCCTTTGTAAACTCATCAACCAATTGTGAATTGATACTGCCACGACCACCTTTCTCATTTTCATAATATTGAGCAATAGCAATTAAATCTTCTTCTTTATCAATATCAAGTTTGAGTTCGTTCGCAATTTCTCTTAATAATTCTTTCCAGTTAACTATCCCACTAGCAACGGACAATCCTGCTCCAGCAAATATTGCAGCCGTATCACTATTGATAGCTTTAATATATTTACCAACGAATATTTCTAACTCTCTTTTCAACATTCCCCTTCCCTCTATTTTAAAATCAACTTAAGGTTATCCCAAGTCCAGTTATATAAAACACCAGCATCGACAACTTTTGAAGGGTTTGTATTTTGAACTTTTATTTGCACTATAGTAATGTTGTTTTTACGAGCTAATTTAACTTCTTTCTTTACGCCACTTGCTTTTGATGTTTTATCACCAACAATTACAACCACGACATTAGATCGTTTAATCTTTGCTTCAGCTTTATCTTCCCAATTTTTTTCAGGTGCAGCCTCTTTTAATGACCAGTCAGATATTTCAAAAGGAGAATCTGACAATTTCGCCTGACCCGCCAATAAATTTTTTAACTTTAGATCATTGTCAAAATCAAAGCTGATAAATACTTTTTTCTTCGTCATTATTTTTTCTCCTTTTTACACATAACGAAAAATTCAGGGGCAAGAACCCTTGAAGCTGTTAACAAGGAGTATTGACTATGGAAAACAAAAAATCTAATCAAACTGAAAAGAAGACCGCTGGTTCTTGTCCCTCTGCAATGAATGGTTATCTGTTTTTTATTTCCATTGTTCTTCGATCGCTTTCTCAACCACTTGTTCTGGATTTACACCTAATTCTTTCAATTTTTTCTTATAAATTTCTAAATGCCACCAGGGGCAACTCGGATGACTACATGGCTCATCAGGGTCAACCTCATGTTCATACTCAAAATGAAAGCAAATCCAATGCATTTTTTCAAATGTTTCATAATTATCTTTATTCTTTTCTACTGGTTGACCACAACGCACACAAATCAAATTTTTATCACTATTGTTTTTTTGCATTTTTTATTCTTTTATTTTCAGATAATGCCGCTGATGAGGAGTGCCCGGAGGGCATCTGCTCAATCCGATGGTTACGCAGCTCATTGTTTTTTCGCATCGTTTGCGATCCAAAATTTCAGACTCTGGCTGAAAGCCTAATAATGAGTTCTTGGCCCACAGCCATCACGAACGTGTAACCACGCGCCCAGGATTCAACTCTCCTTGATCCGTGACAGCGCATCAAGCATGGCTTTTTTGCGTAATGTGAAAAGCTCCCTAATCCCGAGTATCCCCTGCAGGTGCTCTATTACTTTAGTTATAGCGATATAGTCTTCGTTACCGGCAAGGGGTTTCTTGTCTCCTGTGATGACGTCAAATAGATGTTGTGCTTCTTCAAGCGCTTTCGCATCTTCTCGGTTCGATGGCACCTCCCCACCGACAGGAGATAACATTCCGATATCAAATAACGCATGTTCGAAAAGCTCTAGGTTCTTATACACATCGGGCGATATCCATGTGACATACTTGATGCGCAGGACTTTCAGCCCCAATGCTATCCCCGCCGCATCTGGTGTAGGACCTTGGGACATAAGTTTTGCGAAACCTTCCGTCATTTGAGTCATATAGGCTTCGCAGAACTCAACGTGTTTGTCAAAGGTAAGGTTTGCCATATGGGAAGTAACGCCTAAGCTGTAATCCTGCTGTTGCTGCTGCAGCATTTGTACTCGCTCATATGCAACATGATCGCGGAATATCTGGACGATTACCCCAGACAAAGCGCCAACAGCCGGAATGCTGAGTAGTCCCTTGAAGAATTCCGACAGGTTCAATGAAATCGATAGGATCGCAGACGCGACCACAACGGTCCCAAGAACAAGATAGATATTCCATGTCAGTTTTAGCTTCACTTAATTCGCTCCGCATTCGGGCGTGCGCAGCACGCACGAACAATTAATATACGAACTACTTGTTTCTCCCCAAATTTCCTTACACTATAGCACACTTTAGAATCATGTGCAACTCTAATTGATTATTTTAATTGATTATTTCATAAAAAAATAAATATTGTTTTTCGTGTTTAGTCTATAATATCAGCAATTACGTAATACGTATAATATTGGATAATTGCAAGGAAGGGTGTAAAATGTCAACAAAGGCATTGCCTGAATTTCAGGAATTTCTAAGAGCACGAAAGATTATCCCTGACAGGAAAGTACCTTTTTATGCTCATTGGGTGAGCAGATTCATAGTTGTAGTCTATGAACACACCTTCCCTTACCTCATCGCTTTCGGCTATATCTTCTTTCCTGAGAATCAGACTTAAGGTATCAATATCTGAATCGTATACAACTTTCATGCAAACTCCTCTTTATCCAGCAGTTGCTTGTTTAAATACTACTTGCTTCTAGGCAATAAATTCAATAGAGCCAAGAAAAGAACTAAAGACGACATTTGCCGCAGATTTCGCAGATGGAAAAAAGAATCAAGGGGGCAGGATTGTGGGTTCAGAGATGGACGAGGATTATATACGGTTTGTTTTTTCCATTATAGAGCCACTATCCCTGTTCTCAAACACTGCTGAATGTACTTTGCCGGGCTGGCATAATCGAGTATTTATGATATCTGAGGTTTTCCCCGGAGCCCCTTCCGTAGTAATGCCATTTAGGGAAGTTGAAGTCTGACGTGATGGATTTTGGTTGCAGCAGGACTACCTTCAGGAATGCCTCCAGATCGGGTACATTATAAACATTAACCTCGAATCCCCACTCATCCATTTGCCCCAACAGTTGCTGCAGATGCGGGGTCTTCCAACTGAGTGAAAAGCGGTTTATGCCCCAGCTACTGAAGGTGTTGAGCAGGTCCCTGGCCTTGTCCGGGAGGCTCAGGATAAGGGGATGCATGAAATCAACGGGACACTGGATTATGGAGCCTGGAAATGTCCCGGAAAGTCTGCGGAACCCACTTTCCATGTGCACTTCCACATTTCCATTGAACCATAGCCGTGAGTCATCAAATCTGTATTCCTTCAGTACTTCTATAGTCCTTTCAATCAGGATGCCGTTTTCCTTCAGGTCAAGCTTTATGGATTTTCCATCTGCTTTTTTCATATGCTCAAGAACCTCTTCAACAAAAAGGCAGTTCTCGTTTTCTCCTGAGGGGTGTGTTTCCAATGAATCATGCCGCAGTATTATACTGTCTCTGCGTGAATCGAGCCTCAGGTCACACTCACACCATTGAATGTTTGATGCAATGAACTGGCGCAGGTTTGCCCTGTCATTTACACCGTGCCATACAAACTGAACGTGACGCGGAAGCAGATGTTCATCGATTAACTCTGTAATGTCATATGCCTTGCCACTGACTGTGACAGCCGGTAACTGCACACGTTTTGACTCAAAAATCGTATCAGCATGAAGGAGGAGTATCTCCCTGTTTGTATCAACTTCAGAAACCGACCTTAAATTAAGGGGTTCATTATCAACAAAGGCAAATATGCGGTATCCCGCCTCATGTAAGTGGATAACCCCTGCTGCTTTTGAATCCCTGATATTCGTCTCCCAGTCGAGTGGGTTCATATCAAGCAGTTCATTGGTAAAGACGGCCTTGTATTGCCTGCCCAGCTCATTGAGAGTGGCGAGGGTTTCTCTCCTGATGGATTCCGGCCTTCCGGTGTTAAGGCCGACATATGTATTTGGCTGTATCTGGAACCACCGGATTACCTCCATGGCGCCTTGGAATGGACGGTGAGATTCTGTCATGGCTGCACGGGTCCAGCGTTCCTTGAGGTACCAGTTATGGATATGCTCTATTTGCTGATCGGGTATCTCTAATCGGGTCAGCAGGGTTTTGACCTGATTTTCATGAACCGTGATGTCGGAAATGTTCAGTCTTTCAAAATAAGAGGTGTTGTTCTTTTTATCAAAAAGCCTCAGGACGTAGAGGATCATGTATCTCATGTCAAGGATCGTTCCGTCAATATCAAAGAGGATTATCAGCTTGTCGTCCGGGTATAGATTCCTCATTTTCTCATAATGAGAGGCGAGTTTTTTCAACCAGCTCGCTGTATCTTTTTTTACAAGTGCAGACTCCGGGTTTATCGGGATTGAATTATCCTTTATGGCTGGTGTTATCATGCCTTTATTATAAGAGATGCCTGTTACACGTTTATTACGTTTTTGTTAAGTTTTTGCATGACTGTGTTTGTACTGATAATTAACCTCTCCTTAACACCTCTGTAACATTATGCTGTTATGATATTTTCCATCAACAAGAATCCCGGCAAAAAAATTCCAGGTTATGAAAAAAAGGAGGAGGGTATGTGTCTACATATGGAAATGAAGGACAGGACGTGCAGGGTTGCAGGCATAGAGGTGGAATCAATTGATTGCGCTGATATAAAGTTATGTACAGGCAAAAGTTATGAGGTCTGTCCGGTTTACTTTGTGGGTTTCTTTCTCCAGAACCGGTTGGTCCTCCGGACATAACAGTGCACTATTACAATAACAGGAAGATGCTGCTGGGCTTTTATAAGTGACACCAGGGGAGAGGGCCAGGGGCTTTCCGTCTGATTTTCTCTGGGGTATTGCAACATCAGCCTTTCAGCTCGAAGGTTCCCTCAATGCTGACTGGGCTTCATGGGACAAGACCTTGAATGAAAAGCCTGATGTAACAAACCATTATGACCTCTATAAGGAAGACCTGCGTTTACTCAAGGATCTGGGTGTAAATTCGTACCGTTTCTCCCTGGAATGGAGCAGGATACAGCCTGAAGAAAATGTATGGGACTATGATGCTATAGCTCATTATCAGGAGATAATCGATATTCTGCTCAAAAACAATATTGAGCCAATGATTACAATCCATCACTTTACTCACCCCCTCTGGTTTATCAAAAAGGCATGGCATGACGATGCATCCATTGAAAAATTCCTGATCTATACAAAAAAGATAGTTTCAATATTGAAGGGTGTAAGATACTGGATAACATTTAATGAACCATATGTGCTCATCCTTGGCGGGTATCTTGAGGGATGTATGCCTCCCGGCATCAGGGATGTCTCCCTGGCAGTAAAGGCATTGGAGAATATACTTGTATGCCACGGGAAGGCTTACGACGTTATACATTCGCATATCCCTGATGCAATGGTGAGTGTTGCCCATAACATGGCGGCCTTTGCCCCCTGGCACAGATGGAATCCGGCAGACAAACTCATTTCAAGGATAGCCAGGCACTTTTACAATAACTCCCTGCTGGATGCCTTCAGTACAGGCACACTGAGGCTGCAGTTTCCATTTAAAAAGGCCATGGAGATTCCTGTTCCGATAAAGGATAAAATCGATTTTTTCGGCGTGAATTATTATACGCGGATGCATCTCAGGTTTAACCCGTTTAAAAAGATGGGGATTGAGCTGAGGCACCGGGATATCGAGGGCTACGGGCTTACGGATATGGGATGGGAAATACATCCGCAGGGCCTTGAAAGGGTACTGAAACGTGCGTCAAGACTGAACGTTCCCCTGATAATAACAGAGAACGGTATTGCCACCCGTGACGACCAGAAGAAGATAAGGTTTATGAAGAAGCATATAGATGTCATAGAGAGGTGTCTGAAACAGGGAATTGACATCAGGGGTTATTTCTACTGGTCCCTGATCGACAACTACGAATGGCTCCAGGGACTTGATGCATGTTTTGGCCTTTACAGGGTCAATTTTGATACCCTCGAGCGCAAGTCTACCAATGCTGCAGCATACTATTCCTACCTCATCAAAAGCAGGTCCTCCTTTTAACTTAAAGGTAACCTTTGCTTAATGCCCCTGTAATGACAGAGACGTATAATTGAAATACGATGTTGTTGTGTGATTTCCATATTCACACCAGGTACTCCGACGGCTCAGTGGACCTCAGAAGAACGGTTGACCTTTTTGGGCAGGCGGGCTTTGATGTAATTGCCATAACAGACCATGTGGTAAATGGAGACAACACCTTTGGAAGGCTCGCTCACAAATTCAAGTTCTCTGTCAGGGAAGATAACTTTGAGGAGTATATGAGCAGGATCCGGCAGGAGGCGGCACGGGCCTGGGATAAATACGGGCTGCTCATAATTCCGGGAGTCGAGATAAGCAAGAACCACCTGTCTGCAGACAAATCCGCGCATTTCCTCCTTCTCGATATAAAGGAATTTATCCCTGCCTGCTGGGACTACGAAAGGATATTCTTTGAGGCAAAAGACCAGGAGGCACTGATAATAGCATGTCATCCGCACCACATGTCTGATCTGTCAAGGGACACCCTGTTTCTCTGGAACAACAGGGAACGCTACGCCAAATATATTGATGCGTGGGAGATAGCCAACAGGGATGATGTCTTTAATGTAATAAGCCTCAAAAAATACCCCTATATTGCAAACAGTGATTTCCATAAGGTACGGCACCTGTATTCATGGAAAACGCTTTTGAACTGTGAAAAAAAGATTGCATCAATAAAGCAATGTATACGGCATAACAAAGGGGTTGCAATAACTCTTTTTAGACGCTAAGGGAGGAAAGATATGGAGATATTCTGGTTTTTTGCTGGTTTTACGATCCTTGGACTCATTGGTTACGGGTTTCAGATAATAGCGGTCCGTTCGCAGATTTCATCCCATAACGCTGCAGAAGGTCAAGCCTCTTCCCGTTCACCTTCTTATTTACCCCCTATCTCAGTCCTTAAACCCCTGAAAGGGATAGATGACAATCTGTTTGATAATCTCGAAAGCTTCTGTATGCAGGATTATCCGGAATTTGAAATTATATTTTCACTTCAGGACCACAACGACCTGGCATATAAAGTAGCCCGCAAGATAAAAGAGAAGTATCCGGGCAAGGACATCTCTATCATAGTCGAAAGGTGTGATGACGGATTGAACCCGAAGGTTAATAACCTCATACCTGCCTGCAAGGCTTCAAAATACGGCTACATACTCGTAAGTGACAGCAATGTGCTGGTTGACGGAGACTACCTGAAGGAGATAGTCAAGCATATGCAGGACCCGGGGGTTGGTCTCGTAAGCAACATGATAAGAGGGGTGGGCGGACGCACATCCGGCTCAATATTTGAGAACCTTCATCTAAACTCCTTTGTCCTCGGAAGTGTATGTTTTCTTGACAGGTTTTTGAAGATGCCATGTGTTGTAGGAAAGTCGATGCTGATGCGCAAGAGCGACCTTGAAGCCATCGGAGGTTTTAAGGCTGTAAAGGACGTGCTTGCCGAGGATTATATCATCGGGAGAAAGATGAAGGAAGCGGGCAGAAGGGTGGTGCTGTCAAACTACATGATAAATACTGTGAACAAACATTGGGGGATGAAGAATTTTCTTAACAGGCATACAAGGTGGGGAAAGCTCAGGTGGAAGATTGGAGGCATACAATATGTATCCGAACTGATCACCAATGCCGTATTCATGTCTTTTATCCCGATACTCCTCTATAAACCTTCCCGGATAACCATAGCGTTTGCCCTCTTCACGAGCCTCCTCAAGATTATGGGAGACCTCTATCTTGGCAGGATTATGAAGGCAGATATAAAGTGCCCCTTTTACATGCTGTCCCCTGTTAAGGATATAGCCATAGGATGCATCTGGGTCATCCCTCTGCTTTCAAATACGGTTGTATGGAGAGGCAACAGGTACACTATCGGAAAGGCATCACTGCTGTCGCCATGTGCTGAAAACAGCAGATGGCGATACAGGATTGCAGATGTGATAAGGGCAAGATTTGCGTAACCGGAGGAGAAATCAAGAAAGGATTAAGGAGGGTTCAAATGGAAGTCATATTGTCCGGCGGGTATTTACGTGAGGGGATAACAAGGCATAAAAATGTCTGTCCCTATAACCATGGAAGTGTCTGTGTTGCCTCTATATCCTCTTTCCTGATCGGGCATCAGAGAAAGGCGGATTGTTGCGAGACGGAAGAGTATGACAACTGCCCGATGTTTCTTTCGAAGATATTGAGAAAGGGGTGAAACTTGTGTGTCCTGAGTTGCCCGGGGGATATGTCGGATTGCTGCTGTTGAGCCTGAGCATGATGAGTGTAAGGATTTTACTGTCAGAAGATCTGCCTTACCTGCAAAGGCTGTCGATTCCTATTATTCGCGGATAATCCCATATGCTCATATAAAGGGCATCAAAGCGTCTGTGCTTAATCTGATCCTCTTCCCGCTTCCAGAAGTAGAGATTGCTGACAGGGTAGAGGTAGCCGAATTCGTAGGCAGTAAAACTCTTCCTCTGCCTTGCGATCAAACCTACGGGGTAGCGATAGATTTGTTCCTGCTTTAAAACAAGTTTTTGTGCCCTGAGCCGGACCGCTTCGGCCTCCTTTAGAAGATAACCGGCCTTGTTCGGAAGGTTTTTATTGTTTTTGTCCCCTTTCCGCATGGCGATCAGCGTCTTTAGAAGCAGGGCCTTGTGCCTGGCCCTCAGGGCGGTTACCTTCAGCCCCCTCGTCAGTTCCCCGGCTATCACTTTCAATTCAGGCGAGGCATCCCTGGTCCTCTTAATAAAAGAGGAGGTTTGAATCTCGATCTTATCTGTGATCAGGTTCATCTTGCGGGCATATTCGTTAAGGGAATTAACCGGTCCGTTCAAGACCCGGGCTGTTTCCGCATAAGAGGCTTTGACAAGAAGCCATTTGTATGCAAACGGAGGCCTTGGCTGAAAGGGTTTATTAAAGGGCCGGGGAAACTCGGCAGAAGGGTCAAGGGCAGCCAGAAAAGAGATTAACCCCAACTGCTTCAAATAATACTTCTGCAGTTGAAGCGCTTCCTTCCATGACTGTTGAAGGTCATGGTCCGGAAAAATATCCCAGAGAATGCTGAGGGGATGAGTTTTCTTCACGATCCCGTCTTCCGTATATTTCCAGGACCAGCGTGCAATGCTCCAGTCTGTAAGCCAGTACCCCCACTCCCATCCCGAACTGAATGTGAGATGGTTATCAACCCCGATCCGCTTCATTGTAACCATATCAGACCACCTTGCATCAAGATAGGGGAGCAGGAAGAGGGGCACAGAGTTGTCAAAGGTGACCCAGTATGCTGACTCAGGCCAGTACCAGACCTCCTGTCTTTTGTTTTCCCCGATTGCCTTTCGGAGCATGAAGCGCTGGTTTTTGTTGCCATATACCGGGGCAACAGGCTCATCTATGGAATAGAACATGACCGTATGAATTAAAATTCCCGTCTTCCCAACCGGTTCTGTTTCCCTTTTCTTTTGCGCCTTTTTTGAGGAGAAGGGATTTGCCTTCTTCGATATTACATGCGTTGTAAACATGAGTTTTCTATTGTATTTCTCCGTAACCTGTTTCACCATATATTCCTTTGTCTCCGGCATGACCGTGGCCAGGTCAGGAAGGTATTCTCCCATGGTGAAGTCAACAGTGACGAAATCCCATGGTGCCTTGAAGAGCCAGGCAAGGGTGTCGTCTATCTGTTTTCTGTAGGAAGGAAAAAACTTAAGTAACTTGATTGTCTGAAATGCCTTTTGCTGAAGCATGGAAAGCGATATCTCCACACCTGTAAGTATTCCCCGTTTATGTGCATAATCAACAAACTCTGCAGCATGTGCTATCCAGAGCTTGCGGTCAATGTCCCTGAGCAGGAAGAACTGAAAGAGGTTTTGCTGGTTTCGTGCAAGCCAGTCAATGTATTCCTTTATATCCGGGAGGGCATCCGGGTAGTCAGGGTCGTGAAGCTGTCTGCTGAGCTCAATGGGGTGGAGTGAATGGATATGAAAACCCTTTTTGTCAAAACGGGGGAATGCCTTCCACTGAAAACCGACGGGCAGAGGCCAGTTTTGATGGTGTGGGATTATGGTTCTTTTTGGATGATAAAACTTGAATCCCAGCTTCTCCTGCAGGAGTCCGTAAAGGCCAAAACTCATACCTTCAAAGGACGGGGAGCTCAGCCTCAATATGATTGTTCCGTCTCTGCAGGAGGAATCCCATTGATACTCATGATCAGGGTAACGGAGATAATCATATTTTCTTCCCCTGATAAACCGTGAACTTCCGGCCTGACTGTCCGGATTGATGCTGTTCAGAATTATCTGTATATCTGCATCACGGTTGTTCAGTGATATGTCCAGGTTACTGAATCCTTGTCCGAGCAGCTGGATAACATCGTCTATGGTTGTCCCTGTAACAGAGTTTTCGAGTATCTCCACAGGTGCAATGAGACTGACGGTCTGAATGCCGGCCGGGTTACAGTAGGAAGAGGCGGTGACGGGTATTGTGAGAATAAATAGGATAAAAAATATTGAGGCATTTGCCTGCAAAATAAGGGAGTTTTTGAAAGTTTTCATATTTTATGACTGAATCATCCGGCTGCCACCGCTATTATTAAGCCGAAACTGTTCAGAGAGACCAGCAAAAACTGCTCTTTACACACCCCCTACCCCCTCTTTTTAGAGGGGAGTTATACACTCCCTTTTTACCTCTCTGTCACTCCTTCCGCTATGACCAGAAATGTCTCAAACTTTCCCCTCTATCAAGAGGGGATTAAGGGGTGTGTTCCTTTTCTTCGGAACTGAATTATTACAACAGACTAAAGTGTACATGAAGGGGATTACAGGGCCGTTACATTAATATGAAGAGATGATTAAATGCAGGAGGGGCATATTCTTAACAGAGATTTAATATTTCTTTAATGCCCGTGTAACAGCAGGGGCGTATCATTAATATCGTATGGGAAAGGTACTGTTTATATGCGGTTCCCTCAATCAGACCACGATTATGCACGAGATATCCAGGCATCTTTCAGAGTTCGACTGCTATTTTACACCCTATTACGGTGATGGCCTCATACATGTTCTGAACAATTACGGGATGCTTGATTTCACTGTTATGGGCGGAAGATTCAGGCAGCAGACAGACGACTATCTGAAGAGTGCGGGGGGCAGGATAGACTACAGGGGTGCTTCCAATGATTATGACCTTGTGGTAACGTGCCAGGATTTGATTATCCAGAAGAATATCAGAAAAAAGAAAGTTGTACTTGTGCAGGAGGGAATGACTGATCCTGAAAACTTTATTTACCGCCTTGTCAAGAGGTTTAAACTTCCCCGCTACCTTGCAAGCACTGCTGCTACAGGGCTGTCGGATGCCTACGAAAAATTCTGTGTTGCATCTGAAGGCTACAGGGAACACTTTATCGGGAAAGGTGTGAAGCCTGAAAAGATAGCAGTTACAGGCATACCGAATTTTGATAACGCTATCCAGTATCTGGACAACAGGTTTCCATACAGGGGTTATGTCCTTGTGGCAACCTCTGATACACGTGAGACTTTTAAGCTGGATAACAGGGAGAAATTTCTCAGGAATGCTGTCTCCATTGCAAACGGACGGCAATTGATCTTTAAACTCCATCCAAATGAAAAGGTGGAAAGATCAACAAGAGAAATAAATAGGCACGCACCTGATGCCGTTATATTTTCAGATGGCGATATCAACCCCATGATAGCAAATTGCGATGTGCTGATAACACAGTATTCGTCTGTCTCATTTATAGGTCTGGCCCTTGGTAAAGAGGTATATTCCTACTTTGATTTGGATATGCTAAGGAGACTGCTTCCCATTCAGAACGGCGGTATATCGGCAAGGAGAATTGCAGAGGTATGCAGGGGGTATCTGCATTGAGTCAAAACATCGTAATCGTGATACAGGCAAGGTCAGGCTCTACACGCCTTCCCCGCAAGGTCTTAAAACCACTTGCTGGCAAAACCGTGCTGTATCATATGGTAAAGAGGGTGGAGCGGGCAAGGCTGGCAAGCCATGTGGTTGTTGCAACTACAACGGACCCCGGGGATGATATTATTGAATCCCTCTGCAGGGACAACGGCTTTGAGTGTTTCAGGGGGAATGAAACAGACCTCCTGGACAGACACTACAGGGCAGGTATCAAGTACAATGCAGACGTGGTTGTCAAGATTCCTTCAGACTGTCCGCTGATTGACCCGCAGATTATAGACAGGGTATTGAGATATCATCTGGACAATTGCGGGAGGTTCGATTATGTAAGTAACCTCCATCCACCAACCTATCCGGATGGCAATGACGTTGAGGTCATGCCGATGCAGGTTCTTGAGACTGCCTGGAGGGAGGCAGAAAAAGAGTTTGAAAGGGAACACACCACACCATTTATATGGAACAATCCCGAGAGGTTTCGCATAGGAAATGTAACGTGGGAGACCGGGCTGGATTTTTCGAATATCCTCAGGTGGGTGTTGGATTATGAAGAAGACTATCAGTTTATCAGGACTGTTTATGAGGAACTTTACCCGGTTAACCCTTTCTTCGGTTTTGACGATGTGTTGCACCTTTTGAGCATACGGCCCGAAATCAGGGGCCTTAATAATATGTACCGTGGAATGAACTGGTACGGGCAATACGAGCATGAATTGAAGGCCGTTGCACTTTCATGAAGAGTTTGAATTGAGATTGTCTGGAGATGGATAATCATATGGAAAAACATGCCCTGATAAGGCTGAAAGAACGTGCCCTGAAGGTGAGGGGGCATATACTCGGGATGGCGGCGAGGGGCGGCTGTTTTGTGGGCTCAGCCCTGTCATGTACTGACCTGGTGGTTTTCCTTTACTCCCGGTTTCTTAATATAGCAAAGGACAACCTGAACGACCCTGGCCGTGATTACCTCTTCCTGTCAAAGGGACACGCCGTCCCCGTGCTTTACGGCACCTTTGCCGAGCTCGGCTTCATTCACCCCGGCAGGCTGAAAAATCATCTCAGCACGGATGACTCTGTCTACTGGCACCCTAACAGGGATATCCCCGGTATAGAATTTCACTCCGGCTCCCTGGGGCATATGCTTGCCGTAGCCTCGGGTGTGGCGCTGGAGTGCAAAATGAAAAAACAGGACAACAGAATAGTGGTGATTGTCGGCGACGGAGAGCTGAACGAAGGCTCGGTCTGGGAGGCCCTGCTCATTGCCTCTGCTTACAGGCTGGATAACCTCGTTATTGTAGTGGACAGGAACCGTCTTCAGGCAAACGCAGGGACTGAAGACCTCATCCCGCTGGAACCGTTGATTCCAAAGCTCCAGGCCTTTGGCATGTCTGTAAAAAGCATTGACGGGCATGACTTTCAGGATATGGAGGATGTATTTTCCAATATCCCTTTTGAAGCTGACAGGCCCGGTGTTGTGATAGCTCATACAATTCGGGGAAAGGGGCTGCCGGAGATTGAAGACCGTGTGGATAAATGGTTTTGTAAGTATTCTGATGAGGAGGCAGGGCGTTTGATAAAGGCGCTGAAATCCAGTAATGAACGGTTGTTGGAAGCGATATGACAGAGTCTTCACTCATTCTCGTCCCGGCATCCCGCCGGGACTCCGAGGTAATTTCGCAATTCACCATCCGGGTGAATTTAGTGCGAAATTAAAACCGTTCAGAGTCTATCATTTCGCTCTCTTTCTATAATTGAGGCTTTTTAACGCTGGATCTGGGATTTAAAGATATTGCGCAAACTCTTTCGTCTTTGGAGAAGTGGCTGAGCACATAATGGCAGGAAGGAGCATGAGATGAACTATGAAGAGCTATTAAAAGAGATTGTCCTGAGTGACGAGAGGTTTGTTGTGATGACTGCTGAAAACCGTTCAGCTATAAGGAATATTCCTGAGTGCCTTGGAGAGAGATTTATTGATGTGGGGATTGCTGAGCAGTCAATGATCGGCATTGCCGCCGGATTGGCACTGAGGGGACGGATTCCCGTTGTCCATGCACTGTCAGCCTTTCTTACGATGAGGGCCTTTGAGTTTATCCGGACGGATATAGGCATTGCAGGTCTGCCAATAAAACTGGTCGGTGCGTTTCCGGGCTTCCTCTCAGAGGCGAACGGGCCAACCCATCAGGCCATTGAGGATATTGCGCTTATGCGGGGTATCCCTTCCATGAATGTGTTCTGTCCATCTGATGAGGAGGATATGCTCATAGGGCTGGAGACGATACTGAAGAGTCCCCGGCCTTCATATATTCGTTTTAATGACCTTGAATCCTCAGTCAAACACGATAATGTTTTTCATACAGGAAGGGCTGAGATTCTTTCCGAGGGAGAGGATATCACGATTCTGACGTATGGCACCCTTTTCAGGGAGGCAAACAGGGCCATGAGGCTCCTGGAGGCAGAGGGCAAGTCAGTAGGGCTTATTAATCTCAGGACGCTGAAACCCATTGATGAAGAGACGATAATAAATGCCGCAATGCAGACATCTCTGCTCGTAACTGTGGAGGACCACTTTCTTGCGGGAGGGCTTTTCTCGATTCTGGGAGAGATGTTTTTAAGACATAACGTTACCTGCAGGGTTCTCCCCTTCGGGCTGGATGAAAGATGGTTCAGACCGGCCATGCTTCAGGATATCCTTGAGTGCGAAGGGCTGACAGGAGAGAAGATAGCGGATAAAATCCTAAAGGAGTCAGAAAAATATGCTGAGTACATTAAAGTTTAAAAAGTCTAATCCTGATATTGCCGGGTCTGACAGGCTGTATCTCCGGGCATTGGGCCTAATCCCCAATGTCACGCAGACACTTGCCAAGGGTCCCACCCAGCATGTAAAGGGAGTTGCACCAAAGTATCTTGTAAGTGGCAAAGGTTCTCACGTTCTGGATGTGGACGGTAACGAGTTTGTTGATTTTGATATGGCGATAGGCCCTGTCTCCCTCGGCTACTGTTATGACCCGGTGGATGATGCTATCAGGAGGCAGCTTGATGAGGGGATAACGTTTTCATTGATGCATCCCCTGGAGGTAGAGGTTGCGGAGCTGATACAGAGCGTAATTCCTAATGCAGAGTCAGTTCGTTTCAGCAAGACCGGGGCGGATGTAACCAGCGCTGCAGTCAGGCTTGCCAGGGCTTTTACAGGCAGGAATAAAATCCTCTGCTGTGGATATCATGGATGGCACGACTGGTATATTGGTATAACAAGCAGAAGCAACGGGGTTCCCCAGGCAGTCAGGGACCTTACATATACCTTCAACTACAATGATATTGATTCTGTAATGGAGGCCCTTGATGACGACACCGCGTGTGTCATCCTGGAGCCTGTTGTGTTTGAAGCCCCAAGGGATAACTTCCTGCACGCCTTGCAGGATATCTGCCGGCGCAATGGCACGCTGCTGATATTTGATGAGATGTGGACGGGTTTCAGGCTTGCAGTAGGAGGTGCCCAGGAGTATTTTTCAGTCACTCCCGACCTTGCCTGTTACTCAAAGGCGATTGCAAACGGTATGCCCCTGTCTGTGCTGACAGGCAGAAGAGACGTTATGTCGCTCCTTGAGGAGGATGTCTTTTTCTTTACAACCTTTGGTGGTGAGGCCCTCTCCCTTGCTGCAGCACAGGCAACCATTACCGAGATAAAGACTAAGGATGTGCCTGCGTATATTTCGCTTCAGGGAAAGATATTAAAGGACGGATACAACAGGATTGCTGAAGGTCTGGATATGCCCTATACCCGCTGCACTGGATTTGATTGCCGGAGCATCGTCACCTTTGATGCATCTGCCGGTAATCCCCTGGAGATGAAATCCCTCATGCAGCAGGAGATGATAAAGCGGGGGATTCTGTGGTCAGGCTTTCATAATATCTGCTTCAGCCATACGGATGAAGACATCGAGTATACACTGAATGTATACAGTGAGGTGTTGCAGATTTTGAAGCAGGCTGTTTCAGCAGGGGATGTCAGGGGATTTCTCGAAGGAAAGCCCCTTGAGCCGGTCTTCAGAAAAACGTCTGGGTTCAATATAAAACCCGGAAAGTAGGTGGTTATGGATAACTTTTCATTGGAGGGCAAGGTGGCGGTTGTGACCGGCGGGCTCGGACTGCTTGGCAGGGAGCACTGCCATGCCCTCTCAGAGGCCGGGGCAAAAGTAATAGTTGCAGATCTTGATGAGAGTATGAGTCAGGAGTTTGCAGATACTCTTCCCTCTGATTCCCGGGGAATCTTCCTTGATGTAACAGAGGCTGATTCCATTAAAAAATTCCTTCAGAGGGTGACAGGAGAGTTCGGGCAGGTGGATATCCTTGTCAATAACGCAGGGGTCAATGATATGTTTGAAAATCCTGCCCTTGCACCAGAGCTGTCAAAGTTTGAAAACTATCCGCTTCAGATGTGGAAGAAGATGATGGATGTAAATGTAACCGGCGTATTCCTTTGCTCCCAGGTTATAGGGGGACAAATGGCCAGGCAGGGCAGCGGCAGTATCATCAATATTGCATCCATATACGGGGTTGTTGCCCCGGACCAGTCGATTTACTGCAAGCCGACGGGTGAGCAGCAATTCTACAAATCTCCCGCATATCCAGCAAGCAAGGGCGCAGTTCTCTCCCTTACAAGGTTTCTGGCATCGTACTGGGGACGGTCGGGTGTGCGTGTAAATGCCATCTCTCCAGGGGGTGTTGAAAATTCGCAGGCCACGCACTTTATAGAAAACTATTCCCGGAAGACCCCGCTTTGCAGGATGGCGAAGAGTTCGGATTACAGGGGGGCGATTGTCTTCCTGGCAAGCGAGGCATCCGGGTATATGACGGGTGCAAACATGATAGTTGACGGGGGGCTGGTTGTTATATGAGTCACAGCCTGAAGGAAAAGGCAGGGAAGATAAAACTCCTGATAAGTGATGTAGACGGCGTATGGACTGATGCGGGAGTATTTTATTCTGAAGACGGGGAGTTGTTAAAGCGGTTCTCCATAAGGGATGGTATGGGTGTAGAACGGCTGAGGGAACTTGTGAATGTGGAGACAGGAATTATTACAGGTGAAAACTCGGGTGCTGTTAGAAAGCGTGCCGAGAAGCTCAGGATAAAAGAGGTGAAACTGAACGTCAGGGATAAGGCAGGGGCCTTGAAGGAGATTATGGAGAGGAGAAACCTGAGCAGTGAGGAGATATCATACATAGGGGATGATGTAAACGATATCGCAGTAATGGAGATGGTGGGGCTTTCCGCGTGTCCTGCCGATGCCATTGCATCTGTCAGGGATATTGCGGATTTTGTCTGTAACAACACCGGCGGCAACGGTGCCTTCAGGGATTTTGCCGAGATGATCATACTTTTTAAAAAGAGGTGATACTATGAGAAAGGTAAGATTGAAGGACAGATTTATAGGTGATGGTGAGCCGGTTTATGTCATTGGCGAGATAGGCATAAACCACAATGGCTCAATGGATGTGGCAAAGAAGTTGATTGACGGTGCGGCCTTTGCCGGGTGCAATGCCGTTAAATTTCAGAAGCGGACTCCTGAGAAATGCGTTCCAAAGGACCAGTGGCATATTGAGAGGGATACCCCGTGGGGAAGGATGACCTATATTGAATACAGGCACAGGGTTGAGTTCAACTGCCCTCAATACGAAGAGCTTATAAAGTATTGTTTGGCAAAGGGTATAGACTGGTTTGCCTCTTGCTGGGATGAGGAGGCTGTTGATTTTATTGAAGAGTTCTCTCCTCCCCTTCATAAGGCCCCGTCTGCAGCATTAACAGACCATTCGCTGCTTTCAAGAATGAGGTTGACCGGCAGGCCGCTTATAATATCCACAGGTATGTCGACCATGCAGGAGATATCTGAGGCCGTAAAGGTTGTCGGGACAGAGGACCTTCTGATCGCCCATTCCACATCGACCTATCCCTGCGGCCTGGATGAATTGAACCTGAAGATGCTTATGACCCTGAGGGAGATGTTTCCTGCCGTGCCGATCGGCTACTCAGGACACGAGATAGGGCTTGCACCAACATGGTCGGCCGTTACTCTCGGGGCCTCCTTTGTTGAACGCCATATCACCCTTGACCGTGCAATGTGGGGGACGGATCAGGCAGCCTCAGTGGAGATTATAGGAATGCATCGGCTTATAAGAAACATCAGGGATATTGAGAAGGCCATGGGAGACGGTGTTAAGCGGGTTTACGAAAGTGAACTGAGTTCCCTCAGGAAGATGCGCCGGCAGCACAGGGAAACCGTGATGAGTGACGTCTGAAACCCTCAATGCACTGGGTTTATCTGATTATAGCCGGAGTATTGGAGGTTGGGTGGATATACAGCCTCAAATTCACAGAGGGGTTTACCCGTTTACTGCCAATACTCTCCTATGCCTTGTTCGGGGCAGGGGCCGCTTTCTTCCTCTCCCTGTCATTAAAGGTCCTGCCCGTGGGTATTACATATGCCATCTGGACAGGTATAGCGATTGCCGGCAGTAATGTTGTAGGGATGCTTATCTTTGAGGAACCCTACAGGTTCCTGCAACTGTTTTATATCTTCCTTATACTCTTTGGGGTAGCCGGACTTCAAATATCCTCCATGCGCTGATTAAAAGAGGGGTCAGGTTCCGGATTTCTTGAAGACGTAATACAGCTTTAATATTACTGTAGCATTGCCGTGTTAGTATAAAATTATCAAAAGGTAAGAAAAACCTGAAAAACAGGGGGATAGATGGTCTGTAAATATTATCTTGAAAACAACAATGAATGTAAACACAGCTTGCCGGTGGTGCCATCGTACAGCAACTTCATATGTGCGCAATTTCCTGAAAAATGTCCCGTCTTTCTCTGGAAGCACGCTGCCTTGACAGAGAATATCGATCATTATGAAGGGGCAATTGAGGAGAGTGTCAAGACAGGGGTGAAACTGAAGACGTTCAGTGATAATCCTGTCGTTTCCTAATCGTTTCTTAATCATTAAAGGTGTGTGCTGTTTTTTGACTCAGGCTGCAGGCGAAGATGTTGATAAACCAAACAATTTTTATCAAAGGAGGAGGCATTTCGTGAAGACAGGGAATCGTTTCAAGGGTTTTTTTGCAGTAAGCTCTATATTTCTTCTTTTCTACGTGCTTATGGTCTTCAGCCCGGGGGTTGCAAGGGCTGAAAACCCTGAACAATGGTTTGAGGATGGACAAAAGGCTGTTGAGGCTGCCAAGAGGCTGAAACCCGTTAACAGGCGTGCAAGGAATGTAATCCTCTTTATCGGTGATGGCATGGGTGTTTCAACTGTCACTGCCGCCCGAATCCTTGAGGGACAGCTAAGGGGAGAAACCGGGGAAGAGAATCTGCTGAGCTTTGAAAGGCTGCCTTATGTGGCGCTTTCAAAGACCTACAACACCAACCAGCAGGTGCCTGATTCAGCAGGGGCCATGACCGCAATGGTGACAGGCGTAAAGACCAAGGCAGGCCTTATAGCCGTCAACCAGAATGTTATACGCGGTGATTACACCACTGTTTCAGGGAACGAACTCACCACAATACTTGAGATAGCGGAGAAGGCCGGGATGTCAACAGGCGTGGTAACTACAACCCGCATAACCCATGCAACCCCGGCTGCGACCTATTCACACAGTCCCGAGCGCAACTGGGAAGATGACCATGACCTTCCCGCTGATGCAAAGGCGGCTGATTTTCCGGATATCGCCCGTCAATTAATAGAGTTTCCCTATGGCGACGGACTGGAGGTCGTGCTTGGTGGTGGTCGCCGCAGCTTCCTGCCAAGAAGCATGTCAGACCCTGAGTATCCGGACAGGACAGGTGAGAGGGATGATGGCCGTTATCTGGCAGAAGAGTGGCAGGAAAAGTATCCCTTTTCAGTCTATGTCTGGAACAAAACCCAGTTTAATGCCGTTGATCCTTACAGTACGAAACACCTGCTCGGATTATTTGAACCCTCACATATGAAGTATGAGTACGACCGTTCCGGTGATGCTGCCGGAGAACCTTCCCTGAGCGAGATGACTTCAAAGGCCATTGATATCCTTTCAAGGAATAAAAAAGGCTTTTTCCTGATGGTTGAAGGAGGCCGGATTGACCATGCCAGCCATGCCGGCAATGCATTCCGTGCCCTTACAGAGGCCATTGAATTTTCAAATGCGGTTAAGACCGCTATGGAGAAGATCAACCCTGAAGATACACTGGTTATAGTTACGGCAGACCATAGTCATGTATTCACGATGGCAGGTTATCCGACCCGTGGAAACGACATCCTGGGTAAGGTCATCGGCAACGACAGCAGGGGAGAGCCCTTGACGGATTATGCAACGGACTCCAACGGCCTTCCATACACTACTCTTGGCTATGCCAACGGCCCCGGTTACATCCCGGGAGACAGGCCTGACCTTACCGGTGTGGATACCGCCGCTCCCGACTACAGGCAGGAGGCAACCATTCCCAAACGCAGTGAGACACATGCCGGGGAGGATGTTGCAATCTATGCCGGGGGCCCGGGGGCAAGTCTGCTGCACGGTGTTCAGGAGCAGAACGTGATTTATCACGTCATTGCTGAGGCGTTAAAGGCAGGACATATTGGACATAAGGGAGATTATGGAAAAGGCAGAAGATAGACCCAGGGTTGTTTGAGTACAAAACGGATTGAACCATGATAACCGCACTCCCCGCACTTTCCCCTTTCAGGGAAGGGGCGGGGAATTTTTTATCCCATCAAAACAGCCTTCTTCCTGAAAAATTAACGTATCTGTAATATTACCGTAACACGCAGATGTTAATATCCATCATTCTTTTTTATCAGGGAGGTGAGATATGAGCAAGAAGCAAGTAATGCCTTTTTAACAGAACTGTAACAGTCTTGTAACATTGCTGTAACATAAGAGAAGTAAAATTACTAAGGAGGATATATGAAGACTATTTTGACACTGGTAGCAGCAATTACACTCATCTTTTCATTTGGCATTGCCGGAGCGGCAGAAACGCTTAATGGTGCAGGTGCCTCTTTTCCCTATCCTGTCTATTCTGCATGGGGATATAATTACAACAAGGCCACAGGCATTAGACTCAATTACCAGTCCATAGGCTCAGGTGGCGGGGTTAGGCAGATCATAAACAGGACAGTTGATTTTGGTGCCTCTGATGCTCCGCTGAAGCCGGAAAAGCTTGAAAAAGAGAATCTGATGCAGTTTCCTGCAGTGATTGGCGGGGTTGTTCCTGTGTTTAATCTGCCGGGTATAGAGCCTGGTGCAATCAAGCTGACCTCCAATGCACTGTGCAAGGTGCTGCTTGGTGATATAACGTACTGGGATAACAAGGATATCAAGAAATTGAATCCGGATGTGCCACTTAAACATAAAAAGATTACAGTTGTCCGCAGGTCCGACGGATCAGGCACAACAGCGATATTTACGACATATCTGAGCCAGGTATGTCCAGAGTGGAAAGAAAAGGTTGGTGCAGGAAAGGCGGTTAAATGGCCTGTCGGTATAGGCGGCAAGGGCAATGAGGGTGTGGCAAACTATGTGCAGAAGGTTAAGAACTCAATCGGATATGTTGAGTTTGCCTATGCAAAACAGAACAAACTCTCCTACCTTCGACTGGAGAACGCTGCCGGTAATTTTGTTAAGCCGAGCTTTGAGAGTTTTCAGGATGCAGCAGCCTCAGGCGATTTTGACCCGTCGAAACACTTCTATCTCTGGCTCACAAACGCCCCAGGTAAAAATGCATGGCCTATATCAGGTGCCACATTTATACTCCTTGCAAAGGAGAAGAAAGAGTCGAATCCGAAGGTTGTCAAGTTTTTTGACTGGGCATTTAAAAATGGCGATGATACTGCCAAAAGACTCGTTTATGTGCCCTTACCCGAGCCTTTAAAGAACAAGGTCAGAAAGTACTGGAAGTCTCAGGGGATTTATTAAGAAATCAGAATGCATTATTTGAAGAATATTTAAGGAATAGGGCCGGGTGTCTGCTACAATACTTGATACCTGGCCCTATTTATTTGTCTTCAGGGTTTGCAAATGAGTCAGTGAATTTTTTATTATGCCCTGCATATAAAGGAGAGATAAAAGTTGCCGGTACTTTTCAAGAAAAACCCGATTGACGTAGCATTCTCAATTATTACCGGCCTGGCCTCCCTGTCCGTTCTTGTCTTTATCATTGGAATACTGTATGTATTATTTACGGAATCATCACCTGCCATAGAAAAATTTGGAGTAATGAAGTTCCTGACCTCGACAGACTGGGACCCTGTGAGGGAGTCTTTCGGGGCAGCCACATCACTGTATGGCACGGCAGTAGCGACTGCAATAGCCCTCTTTATTGCCATACCTGTAGCAATCGGCATAGCGGTGTTTATAACTGAAATTTCCCCTGACTTTCTCAAGTCGCCTATAGGCATTGCCATTGAGCTCCTTGCCGCAATACCGAGCATCATTTACGGTATGTGGGGGCTCTTTGTTCTTGTGCCCATAATGGCAGACTATATAGAGCCGGCACTCCAGAGCACTTTGGGGAAAATCCCCCTCATAGGGATACTCTTTGAAGGCACACCCATGGGTATTGATCTTCTGACAGCAGGAATTATCCTGAGCATCATGATTATTCCCTTTACGGCAAGCATATCAAGGGATGCCTTTAACCTCACTCCGGAGATTGTAAAGGAATCCGCCTATGCCCTTGGGGCTACAAAGTGGGAGGTGGTAAAAAACGTTGTTATCCCCTATTCCAAGTTAGGCGTTTTTGGGGGCATAGTGCTTTCTCTTGGCAGGGCGCTTGGGGAGACAATGGCAGTTGCCTTTGTGCTTGGTAATAACCATCAGATTACCACATCACTCCTTGATGCCGCAGCAACAATCACGGTCACACTTGCAAATGAATTTACAGAGGCGGATTCGGATATATACCTTGCATCCCTCTTTTATCTGGCACTGATACTCTTTGTAATGAGCTTTATAACCCTGGCCATTGCAAAGTTCTTCCTCCTGAGGGCTGAAAGGAGGTTTACGAGGTGAAGAGGGAAAGAAAGAGGAAGATCGAGAGCTTTATTGCCCTCTCTCTGAGTACGCTTGCTGCCCTGTTCGGCCTCTTCTGGCTTGTCTTTATCCTTGGTGATGTCCTGATAGAAGGAATCGAGGCACTTAGCCCGGCCCTGTTTCTCAATGATCCGGTCCCTCCGGGTATGGCGGGAGGGGGGTTGAGAAATGCATTTGTGGGACAGTTGATGATAACCTTTTTTGCCACGCTTATCGGTGTCCCTGTAGGTGTGCTTGGCGGGACATTCCTTGCAGAGTATGCCCGGGGCAGGAAGGTTGCAAGGGTGATAAGCGTCCTCTCCGACATAATGGTCAGCGTTCCCTCCATTGTAATCGGGACATTTATATACGCAATACTCGTAAAGCCCGTTGGTCACTTCAACGGATGGGCAGGGTCGGCGGCACTTGCAATAATAATGATTCCCGTTGTCCTGAGAACCACAGAGGATATGCTCTCCCTTGTGCCATGGACACTAAGGGAGGCCGCCTTTGCCTTGGGGGCTCCTTATTACAAGGTGATTATTCAGGTGGTCTACAGGGGAGCGGCAGCCGGAATCCTTACAGGTATATTGCTCTCAATAGCCAGGGTTGCCGGTGAGACGGCACCGCTGCTCTTTACATCCTTTAACAACTCCTATTTCTCTACAAACATGAATGAACCGATAGCTTCACTTACAGTAAGCATATTTCAATACGCGATGGGCCCTTATGACAGCTGGCATGCACAGGCATGGGCTGCGTCTCTCATGATAACGGTATTTATCCTGATGCTGACGATCCTGGGCAGAGTTATAATCAGATGGAGGTATGGGAAGAGATGAGCGACACTGTTGAAATTGAAGTCAAGAGGCTTGATTTTTACTATTCAGGCGGAACACATGCCCTGAAAGAGATATCCTTGTCGGCATATAAAAATAACGTTATTGCCCTTATCGGGCCCTCCGGCTGTGGAAAGACCACGCTGCTGAGGTGTTTTAACAGAATGCATGACCTCTATCCTGGCAACAGGTATGAAGGAGAGATTATATTCAAGGACAGGGATATACTCTCAAAAGATATTGACCTGATTGATCTCAGGAGCCGTATCGGTATGGTGTTTCAGAAGCCCACACCCTTTCCCATGAGTATATTTGACAATATAGCCTACGGCCTGAAACTCAGGGGTGTGAAAAACAGGACAGAACTCTCTGAGCACGTTGAGCAGGCGCTCAGGCATGCAGCACTCTGGGATGAGGTGAAGGACAAGCTCCACTCAAGCGCCTATACCCTGTCCGGTGGCCAGCAGCAGAGACTCGTTATAGCGAGGGCACTTGCCGTGAAGCCTGAAGTGCTTCTGTTTGATGAACCAACATCTGCACTTGACCCCATCTCAACTGCTAAAATAGAAGAACTTGCCATAAACCTGAAGCGGGAGATAACGATCATTATAGTCACCCACAACATGCAGCAGGCGGCAAGGATTTCGGACTGGACGGGGTTTCTGATGCTTGGTGAGTTGATAGAATTTGACAGAACTGATAAAATCTTTACAAATCCCTCTCAGAAACTGACGGAAGACTATATAACAGGGAGGTT
>JAYWMQ010000020.1 GCA_035873375.1 Nitrospirota bacterium
CAGGTCTTGTTTCTTGCATTTTGGGGTCACCCTTTAAGTAATTTACTTATTACAGAATAATGTACGCCGATGTAATCCGCAACCTCTTTCTGGCTGTAACCATGTCTTTCTACTGCTTCCTGCACTTTTTCCTTCCGCTTTTTCCTGTCACCTTTTATTTCTTCATCAAATAATACGTCAAGTCCCGGTCTGCTTGCGTATCTCTGGCCCCGGGTATTTCTTTTTTTTATTGTTGCAAGTATGTTTCCCCGGTCTTTTTCATCTCTGAACACAATTTCCCCCGCGTTGCCTCTTGAGGTTACATGATATACTGCCCCTTCATATTCTATTCTTAACGGTCTTGCCATGCAGTGATTTTATCAGTCTTGTTTTAAAATTGCAAGAAACAAGACCCATAAGGTTGTGCATTGGGTGCAGACATGATCCTTACCTACTTCGCCCCTGAGGCGGCAACCCTCCTTAATTCCTGAAATACCCTGATTCATTTTTTTCACGCAGAGAACGCAGAGTGCGCAGGGAAAATAAAGAAGTTTTCAATAGTCAATAGTCAATAGTCAATTACAAATTTCACCCAATACTGTGTAATATTCATCTATGATACAGAACAGGAGTATTTTTATAGAGACACAAGTCTGTGAGCACACAGGGGGCGGGATAGTGTGTTGAGTGGTCCCGTATTTTTAATCCTGAGTCTTCTTGTCCTGGTCACGGCCTTTATCCTTGGGTGAAAACATCTGCGCAATGCCGGACATCAACGGCTGATGAAGCAGCCGTTTCCCCGGGAATGGGAGGAGATACTCCGGGGAAACGTGGCCCTTTATCAACACCTTCCCGCAGATCTCAGGGAGCGGCTTCACGGCTACATAAATGTGTTTCTGGATGAAAAGAAATTCGAGGGCTCCAAGCTATGTTGCCTGGGCGAGGATTCCGGGCAGGGAGTACGGGGAACTCGTTGAGAAGGTGAAAAAACATCACAAGGATGTGATTGACTCGTACGGAGCAACCAACCCGGCGGAATTTTTTGCAGTAATCACAGAGGCATTTTTCAAGAAACCTGCAAAGCTGAAACAGAAGCATCCTGCACTCTACGAGGAATTAAAGCTCTACTATAAAATGGATCCGCTCCAATGGGGTTAAAGGTTTCGGAGGGGGCTTTTCAATGATACCGATTTTTTCACCACTTTTCTGTATATCATTACAAAACGGGTGATATACGACAACTTAAACTTAGTAAGCACATAGAAATCAAGAAAAATCCATTGCCCCCGCCTGCCTGTTGACTTCGCAGGCAAGTTCAAAATCGTAGCTGAAAATTCGCAGGCTTTGATAACATGGAGTCTGTCAATTATAGGTGGTTCTATTGTCGCAATTATGGGGACGTCATATCTTAGACCAGCACATTTATATTTGCGGCTTTTGTATTTGCTATTTATTCCGGGCTGGGCTTTTTTAGCTTTGTCTATCCACAAGGGGCATAAAATTGCCAGACACCACATTGCTTCAATCTTTAATAAGCAACAGAGTGAATTGATTGAAATTGGAGCGAAGATAAATACTTGTTATGATAAGCAGATAACTCATTTCGAATGGGCGCTGGTTTTTTTCGCAATCTGGCTTGGAGGCTTTCTGTTGGGATGGATTTTTAAATAAAAAAGGAGGAAATGTTGTGTGTGATTGTTCAATTTTTCCTTTTAAACCAGACCCGCCATGTTTTAAGATATGTGCGGCTAAGATGCTTAATGATGTTAGCCCCGAAGAGCTACAGGTTGTCCTTGGCTTGCCTCATAAGATCGCGGAGAAAATGACTTATTATGCGATGGGCAGAGAGCTTGAGTCACTTGAGGAATACAAGGAAGTTCTTTCGCCCAAAGATATGAGGTTGCTTGAAAAGAAGATACGCTCTTTAAACGATGTACAAGTTAAATATTTGATGAATCCCTTGGATTTTAGGATGGAAGTAATAAGAAATTTAAAGGAAACCGTAATTGACTTTACTGCCTGCGAAGACCTTGGTTTAAAAGAAACGGGGGACGAAAGCCTTGAGCCATGCAAAGACATTAAAAAGAGTGAACCAATATAAATAGAGTCTGCGTATAAAGTCCAACTACCGGAAGGATAAGGGAAAAAGCTATAATTGCAGAGGGAAAAGAAAAGCAAGGAGGAGGAGACCTTGAAGCTGTTGAACGATATAAAACTACAATTTGAGGATGAAAATCTGGGGCTCACATCTTAAATATTAAGGATTCCTTTATAAAGAAACCGAGGCAATACCTAAACTTAATATTTAAGATGCGCCCCCCACGTTCCTTACAGAAGATTGTATAATAACTGGTTATAAATTATCATGAATCAGCATCTTATTGAAAAACCATCTCAATAGTTAAGAAATGCGGCTGAAGGTGCAGTTTTACTAGGAAAAACCGAGCTTTTCAACTTCCAGATACATGATGGTGTTGCTTATAGCTTAACAAATGAAGCGTCAATAACATTCAATGAAGTAGTTAGTAAGTTACTTAGACAGAAAAATTTTTCAAATATGTTCCTACTTACCATCGAATTAAGAGCTGAAAACAATTCAATAGTTGAGACTATTGCTTGGTTGCAATAATAAGCGAACAGTGCTATGATTTCCTCAAAAGTATTAAATAGATGAGGAGGGGCAAATGGCTAAAGCAACTAAAATAGTTTTAAACAAAGAAGAGAAGGAAACGTTACTTTCGTGGCAACGAGCAGGAAAGACAGAAAAGCGCATGGCGGAACGTGCACGAATAATACTGGAAGCCTCTGAAGGTAAAACAAACAAAGAGATAGTAAAGGTGTTAAATACACGACCGGCCCGCATAAGTAAATGGCGAACACGATTTGCCAAGGATCGCCTTGCAGGCATATGTGATGCGGCCCGACCCGGCAAACCTGTCATATATGATGATAGTGCAGAAAAGAGAATATTAAGCAAGCTGGACGAAGAGCCACCGAAGGGATATGTAAAATGGAACGGAAGCCTTTTGTCTAAAGCACTTGGAGACGTTTCCAAACACCAGGTCTGGAGGGTTCTGAAAAGCATGATATTTCATTACAGAGAAGACAAAGTTGGTGCGTAAGTACCGATCCTGAATTTACAGCAAAGGCAGCAGACGTGGTCGGGCTTTATCTCGATCCACCGGAGCAAGCGATTGTTATTTGTGTTGATGAAAAACCTCATGTTCAGGCATTAGAAAGAGCACAGGGATGGCTAAAGTTGCCGGACGGCAAAGCCCTTGCTGGCTTCAGTCATACTTATAAACGTCATGGCAGTCATGGCACTACAACACTGTTTGCAGCTCTTGAGGTTACATCCGGGCTTGTAAAGACAGGGCATTACAAGAGAAGACGAAGGGTAGAGTTTCTCGACTTCATGAACAGAATCGTTGCTGAATATCCTGACAAGGAAATTCACGTTATTTTGGATAATCTTAAAACACATAAGCCAAAGCGTGACATGTGGTTAAAGAGAAATAAAAAAGTTCACTTTCACTATACGCCGACTTATTCATCGTGGCTCAATCAGGTGGAATGCTGGTTTAGCATTTTAAGTCGCAACGCCCTTAAAGGTGCAAGCTTTACTTCTCCCCAGCAGGTACGGAAAGCCATTGACGACTTTGTTAAAGTTTATAATGAGAATGCTGCTCCGTTTGAATGGACTAAAAGAAAAGTTTACCCGAAAAAACTTAATAAATATTACGCTAATTTATGCAACTAACCCCCGGGAGCGTTCCATGAGAGAAGGCCCCCACTATCGGAAGGCAGCGGCAAGGCTTGGTCCGTATGTGGAAGAGGTTGTGCTGAAACTGCTTGCAGCAAACAGAGGCTATCGTGTCTACTGTAACAACTTGAAGAAGTTGGCGGAGGATATTCTGCAGGCCAGGATGAAAAACAACCTCAATATCTTATTTAAAAAAATCCTCTCAGCCAAGCTCTGGATTCTTGATGATTGGGGCGTAACAACCATGAGCCGTGAGATTGCCGAGGAGGCGTTTGATCTTCTGGACAGAAGAAAATACAGCTCGGCCATGATTCTGACTTCTAACCGGGATGTAGAGGAATGGCCGCAGCTGTTCCCTGATCCCGTCCTCTCTAATGCAACCATTGACAGAATCTTCGACCGTGCTGATATCTCCATCTTTAAGGGAAAGAGCTATCGCTTAAAAGGAAAAATTCAGGTGAAAAATGTTGACTTAAAAATACAGAAGAAGTATCCTTATTAATTGGTGGTCTCCGTTACCTGGGATTGAACCGGTCTCCATTAGCTGGGACGTGACAGTGTAAAACATCTGACTATTCATTTGTTGAAACTATCCAGGTTCCTTCACCTGAAATTGCTTCACCATTTGTAGATTCAAATATCATTAGATATGCTTCACAATTTGCAGCCCTGAGGATGGCAATTCATAATCCAGCGTTCGGGGTTGGTATGGGACAGTATGGTTTTTATTATCCTGAATTTGTTGGTGTAGTTCTCGGGTTAACCATATGGGGAGTTATAATTATAAAAACATATAAAAAGCTCACAATAAACATGAGGGTAAATGATGAGTTTGACCCCTTTGGGTTTTCTTTATTAACCTGTAGCGTTGGTATGCTCCTGGTCATGCTTACTCATGACTCTTTTAGATATTTTGGATATTGGATAACATTAGGACTAATATTCGTATATACAGAGTCTTCCAATAGAGAAAGATGATACTGTTAAACTCCCGCTTTCTAACACATAAAACAACTGGTGTTCAAAGATATGCTGTTGAAATATCTAAGCAACTTAAAAAGCTACATTCTGATGTGAAATTTATTGCACCAAAAAAAATTCTTGATAAAGATTTAGAAAGGGAGCTGTGTGTAATAACCACAGGTAAAAATAATGGTCATTTTTGGGAACAGATTGATTTGCCTCTTTATTTGAAGAGAGTAGGTAACCCGCTGTTGATTAATTTATGCAATACTGCGCCATTACTTTATTCAAACCAGATAATAACAATACTTGATCTATCTTTCTTAAGAAATCCGAAGTGGTTTTTACGAAGCTTTTATTTGTACTACAAATTCTTAATACCTAAAATAGCCAAGAAAGCATCAAAAATTATCACCATAAGTGAGTTTTCAAAGAAAGAGATCATGGATTTATTAAATGTCCCAGAAGACAAAATACATGTAATTTATTGTGCCGTGTCCGGGAGTGTTATTAATTTAACCAGTCCGGAGGCTTATAATAGATATGCTAAATACATACTAGCTGTTTCTTCATTAGACCCAAGAAAAAACTTCAAAAATTTAATAATGGCATATAACAATTTAAAATTATCTGAAACCAGATTGGTAATAGTAGGGTCGGAAAATAAAGTTTTTTCAGACAGCAAACTAAGGAATATAATTAATGCAAGTAAGGATATTATCTTTACTGGATATGTTTCAGATGAAGAATTGGCAGTTTTATATAAAAATGCAAAACTCTTTGTTTATCCCTCCTTATACGAAGGTTTTGGGATACCTCCATTGGAAGCCATGGCCTGTGGTTGTCCTGTAGTCGTTTCCAATGCGGCAAGCCTTCCAGAAGTTTGTGGGGATGCTGCTTACTATGTTGATCCTTATGATATTGATGATATAGCAAGGGGGATTTCTGAGGTTTTAAACAACGAGAAACTACAGGAGGAGTTAGGACAAAAAGGACTGGAAAGGGTAAAATTATTTAGCTGGAAAGATTCAGCAGAAAAGTTACTGTCTGTTATAAAGGAGGTTTGTGATGGCTAAAACGGCATTGATTACGGGGATTAGAGGGCAGGACGGGGCATATCTTTCTAAATTATTGCTTGAGAAAGATTATGAGGTATATGGTGCTGACAGAAGAAGCGGGGGGGGTGGAAATTGGAGACTGAAAGAGCTCGGGATTGAAAATGATGTGAAGATCATTTGTATGGATTTGCTCGAATTAACAAATATTATAAAAACTATTGAGAAGATTAAACCTGATGAAGTCTATAATCTTGCTGCTCAAAGTTTTGTAAGCGTTTCTTTTGAGCAGCCAATCTTGACATCAGATGTCGATGCAATGGGGGTTTTAAGACTCTTGGAATCTATAAGATTAGTGACCCCAGGTACGAAATTCTATCAGGCATCGACAAGTGAATTGTTTGGGAAAGCTCAGGAGATTCCGCAAACAGAAAAAACTCCGTTTCATCCAAGAAGCCCTTATGGTGTAGCAAAATTATTTGGCCACTGGATTTCTATTAATTATAGAGAATCATATGATATGTTTGTTTGTTCAGGAATATTGTTCAACCATGAGTCTCCCTTAAGAGGAATAGAGTTTGTTACGAGAAAGATAAGTTATGGGATAGCAAGAATAAAATATGGGTTTCAGGATAGAATAATTCTTGGAGATTTAAATGCTAAGAGAGATTGGGGATATGCCCCTGAATATGTTGAGGGGATGTGGTTAATGTTGCACCAGGAGACCCCTGACAACTATGTATTAGCAACGGGAGAAACGCATTCTGTCAGAGAGTTTGTGGAAAACGCTTTTAAAGCTGCTGGATATGATATTGAGTGGGAAGGGGAAGGTGTAAATACAAAAGGGATGGATAAGAAGTCAGGAAAAGTATTAGTAGAGGTTTCTCCGGAATTCTACCGTCCTGCAGAAGTTGAGATATTAATAGGGAATCCTGCAAAGGCTGTGGAAAAACTCGGATGGGAGTCAAGAACCAAACTTGAAGATTTGGTTAGAATTATGGTGGAGGCAGATCTGAGAAGGGTGGAAAAGGAATTGAGATGAAGATTGCCCTGGTACATGACTGGCTTGTGACTATTGCTGGTGCAGAGAAGGTTTTGGAGGCAATTTATGAGATATATCCTGGTCCAATCTATACCCTGGTAACAGACCGGGAAAAATTAAAAGGCAGTATCTTTGAAAATGCAGAGATATTTTCTTCTTTTATCCAGAAACTGCCCAGGGCAAAGAAGAAATATAGAAACTATTTACCCTTTTTCCCTCTTGCAATAGAGCAATTTGATTTATCTGAATACGATGTAGTACTTTCGGTTAGCACCTGTGCAGCAAAAGGTGTTTTAACACGGACGGATCAGCTCCATATTAGTTATTGTTGTACACCGGTAAGATATGCCTGGGACCTACATCATCAATATTTAAAAGAAACAGGTTTAAATAAAGGGCTAAGAGGGACAATTGCAAAGTTAATTTTACATTATATCCGTATTTGGGATTATACAACCGTAAATAGAGTAGATTACTTTATTACCCTCTCTAATTATATAGTAAAAAGAATAAAAAAGATTTACGGCAGGGATTCTACTGTTATTTATCCACCTGTGGATCTTGAGAAATTCCAAATTTATACAGAGAAAGAAGACTTTTATGTAACAGCTTCAAGGATGGTTCCATATAAGAAGATGGATTTGATTGTAGAAGCCTTTTCTGAAATGCCTGATAAGAGACTGGTCGTTATAGGCGATGGTCCGGATTTTGATAAAATAAAATCAAAAGCAGGTACGAATGTTGAACTGCTTGGATACCAGTCTTTTGAAGTTTTAAAAGACTATATGCAAAGAGCTAAAGCCTTTATTTTTGCAGCTGAAGAGGATTTCGGGATAACCCCTGTTGAAGCCCAGGCTTGCGGTACTCCTGTTGTTGCTTACGGAAGGGGTGGAGTGCTGGAGACCGTTATAGAAGACAAGACAGGTATCTTTTTCAAAGAGCAAACAAAGGAGAGCTTAGCAGAGGCTGTTGAAAGATTTGAGAGAATTCAAAGCAAATTTGATTGTAATGAAATAAGGAAAAATGCGGAAAGATTCAGTAAAGAGAGGTTTAAAAGAGAATTTAAGGATTTCGTAGAGAGGCTCTTGCCCGATAGCTTACAGCCATAGTAGTTCGACGTCTAAGAAAAATGGTTGAGGGAGTATGGTTAGCTGCCTGATTGTGATTTTGTAACAGTAGAAGAATAACCGCATGATTTGTTATAATATTAAATTAAGCTATTTGGCTAATAATAAACACGGATTATCAGAGTGGGGTAGTTATCGTTTATGGCTTAATAGTTGCGAAACTTATTTGAATGCGAAATCTATTTACAAGGAGGCAGAGGTGAGAGAGGGTATACATCCAGACTACAAAGAGGCCAAGGTTTCATGTGCCTGTGGCGAGACTTTTATAACGAGGTCGATTAAACCGGAGATCCGTGTGGATATCTGTTCAAAGTGTCATCCCTTCTTTACAGGAAAACAGAAGTTGGTTGATACTGAAGGAAGGGTTGAGAAATTCAGGAAGAAGTACGCAAAACACGGTAAGTAGACTTATTCTTGAGCCGTCAGCAACCCGGGTTTGTGGTATGCTGGCGGTTTTTCTGTTTTTAGGGAAGTCTTTCAGGTTAAGACCACAGGGGGACATGAAGTTCGCTCTCTTTGTAGTGATTTAATACGTTGATATCAAAGATAAAAATGATCTTCTTTAAAATTATCAGGAGTCTTTTCAATATTACATTAAATGCTGCCTTCTATTCTTCTTCGAAAAAGAATGTCGGAGGGCAGGCGGTTATTGAGGGTGTAATGATGAAGGGGCCTTTGGCCTGGAGCGTGGCTGTCAGGGGTGGGGATGGCCGGATGCATATTAAACGTGAAAGACTGCGAAGCCTCCCCGCTATACTGAAGGTGCCGGTTTTAAGAGGTGTGGCTGCCCTGTATGAGGCCCTTACTCTTGGAATTAAGGCAATAGATTTTTCCGCCTCAAAGGCCTATGAGGAAGAAGGAGACGGCCCGATGAGTCCTGTTGCAATGCTGACAACATTTGCAGTTGCTATAGTCTTGGGCATAGCGCTGTTTGTTTTCCTGCCGCTCTATCTTACAAGGCTTGCGGGGATTATTCTGCCCATTGTGGAAGAGAGTTCTGTTGCTTTTAATGTTGTTGACGGCCTTATCCGGGTTAGTGTCTTTCTCCTCTATGTCTCCGGAGTGGGGCTTTGGGGAGAGATGAGAAGGATTTATGAATACCACGGTGCTGAACATAAGGTTATCCACGCCTATGAGGGTGGTGAGGATTTGGCGGCCAATAAGATAAACCGGAAATACAGCCCCCAGCATCCAAGGTGCGGTACGAGTTTTCTCCTGATAGTGATGATAGTGAGTATCTTGATATTTTCCATTATCCCTCACGACTGGAATTTTGCCATGAAATTCCTGTCAAGGCTTGTACTTATTCCCCTTGTTGCAGGACTGTCGTATGAGGTTTTAAAACTCTCTGCCAAAAATAGTGGTAATGCGCTTGTTAATCTTTTTGTAAGGCCGGGGCTCCTGCTTCAGAGGCTTACCACGCGGGAGCCCGATGAATCACAGATTGAGGTGGCATTGAGTGCACTGAGAGAGGTAGTGGAAGTAGAATCAGAAGCTGTTTAATTGTTGCCGGCCCGGTTTTGAAAAAAAATAAAGAATATTAGAAGGATGTAAAATAAAAGAATGTTTAACAGATTAGCTGCAATAGAAGAAAAACACGAGACTCTGACGGAGAAACTGTCGGACCTTGAGACCATAAAGGACAGGAACCTTTTCATGAGGCTTTCAAAGGAGCAGTCTGACCTGAAGCCGATTGTGGATAAGTTCAGGGAATACAAGCAGATACTCAGTGCAATTGAAGAGGATGAAGAGGTTCTCAGCTCAGGAGACAAGGATCTGAAGGTCCTTGCTGAAGAGGAGCTTGAGGGCCTCAGACAGAGAAAGGCAGAGATCGTGGAGGAGCTTAAGCTGATGCTTCTTCCAAAAGACCCGAGAGACGAAAAGAACGTTATCATTGAGATAAGGGGCGGAACAGGCGGAGAGGAGGCAGCATTGTTTGCCGCTGACCTCTTTAAAATGTATTCCAGGTATGCAGAGCAGAAGAGGTGGAAGGTAGAGGTGATAGAGTCCCGTCCTACCGGACTTGGGGGGCTTAAGGAGATAACCTTTTCAATCCAGGGACGGGGGGCATACAGCCGTCTCAAATATGAAAGCGGTGTTCACAGGGTCCAGAGGGTTCCTGAAACCGAGACCTCCGGAAGGATTCATACATCTGCTGCCACTGTTGCCGTGCTTCCCGAGGCAGAGGAGATAGATATCGGTATAGACGAAAAAGACCTTAAACTCGATACTTACAGGGCCTCTGGGGCTGGAGGACAGCATGTTAACAAGGTCTCCTCAGCTGTGAGGATTACTCATCTCCCGACAGGTATTGTTGTGCAGTGCCAGGATGAGCGGTCTCAGTACAAAAACAGGGAAAAGGCCATGAGGATTCTGAGGTCAAGGCTTTATGAGATAAAGATAGAAGAGCAGGAAAGAGAGATATCAGAGGAGAGAAAGGCCCAGGTTGGTTCCGGAGACCGCAGTGAAAGGATCAGGACATACAACTTTCCCCAGAACAGGGTGACTGACCACAGGATTGGTCTGACGCTCCAGAAACTCACACATATCCTCGAAGGCAATCTTGATGAGTTATTAGATGCCCTGATTACCCATTATCAGACCGAGAAACTGAAAAAAGTAGTATGAAAACAACCTTGTTATCAACAACAGACCTCTTCAGGGATATCTCTTCAACTTTCAGGGGAAAGGGTTTTCCAGAGGCTGAAAGGGAGGCAGAACTGATTATATGTCATGCCTTCAATATCAGCCGGACCGAACTTTACAGGGATGACCTTCAGGTAGATGAGTCTGCCCTGCGGGTACTGAACTCCATTGTCGAAAGAAGACTTTGCCACGAACCCCTCCAGTATCTGACAGGTGATACAGAGTTCTACGGACTCAGATTCAGAGTCGGCAGGGGTGTGCTCATCCCGCGGCCTGAGACAGAGATTCTGGTTGAGGAGGCTGTCAGGCTTGTAAATGCTCAGGGGATTCCTTCTCCGGCCATCCTTGACCTGTGCACAGGCTCAGGGTGTATAGCAACAGCAATTGCAAAGAACCTTCCTTCTGCTAAAGTAGTTGCCTCGGATATATCTGCACCAGCCATGAGATATGCCATAGAGAATGCAGGACTGAACGGTACAGGGAATCTCGTCTTTGTGCAGGGAGACCTTTTTGAACCGGTCAGTGGGGAGAGTTTTCATCTCATTGTATCCAATCCGCCTTATGTGAAGGGGGATGACTTGATGGGGTTGCAGAAAGAGGTTAGCTGCTATGAACCCCTTGAGGCTTTGGACGGTGGAAGGGATGGGCTTGATTTCTACAGGAGAATCCTGAAATCGGCTCCCGAACATCTCAGGGACAGGGGTTATCTTGTCCTCGAACTTGGTTTGGGACAGGGCATTGCAGTGGGTGAGATTGCCGGGGAGTGTGGTTTGAGAGTTGTAAGGGTTTTAAATGACCTTTCAGATATAGAGCGGGTAATGGTTTTAGAAAAGCTCAACAAATCCAGTGCTGAACGGTTGCTGGAAGCGATATGACAGACTCTTCACTCATTCTCGTCCCGGCATCCAGCCGGGACTCCGAGGTCAGTATTACATCTCACCATCCAGGTGAGCCTTATGTAATACTGGAAACCGTTCAGAGTCTGTCATATCGCTTCCTTCTGATGTTTTGGGGGGTATTGCTGGGGCCGGATTTAATTGTTAATCGTTAACTTTCAGGAATAAAGAATGGAAAAACTACTGATATCAGGTGGTAAAAAACTCCGGGGGAGTGTCAGGGTGTCGGGGGCGAAGAATGCTGCCCTGCCTATAATGGCCTCAACTATTCTCGGCCATGGGACTCATAAACTCCGCCGCGTTCCCAATCTCCGCGATGTCTTTACAATGGGAAGGCTCCTTGAGCACCTGGGGGCAGAGTTTTCCCTGTCGGATTCAACGGCACTGATAAATACGGCGGATATCAAGGGCCATGAGGCCCCTTATGACCTTGTAAGGACTATGCGGGCCTCAGTGCTTGTGCTTGGGCCTTTGCTGGCCAGGCATGGGCGGGCAAGGGTTTCTCTGCCGGGTGGGTGCGCCATAGGTGCAAGGCCCATAAACCTCCATCTCCTTGGTCTTCAGAAGATGGGAGCACTCATCAGCCTTGATAAGGGTTATGTAAATGCCAGGACTCGGAGACTCAGGGGTGCAAATATCTGTTTTGACATTCCCACTGTTACCGGTACCGAAAACCTGATGATGGCTGCTACTCTTGCAAAAGGTCTGACGAGGCTGGAAAATGCCGCCCGAGAACCCGAGGTGATTGATCTTGCGAACGCCCTGATCAGTGCCGGAGCCCGGATAGAGGGGGCAGGCGAGAGTATAATTGAGATTGAAGGGGTAAAGGAGCTAAACTCTCTTGATTACGATATTATCCCTGACAGGATAGAGGCGGGGACATTTATGGCTGCAGCAGGGATAACAGGCGGTGAGATTGTCATGGAAGGTGTTAATAAAGAGCATATCGCAGCAGTTGTAGCAAAGCTTCAGGAGACAGGTATTAAATTTCAGGAGAGTGAGAAGGGACTTATGGTCAAAGGGCCTCAACGTCTCAGGGCCACTGATGTCAAGACCATGCCGTATCCTGGGTTTCCAACAGATATGCAGGCACAGTTTATGGCCCTGATGAGTGTTGCTGAAGGCACAAGTGTTATCAGTGAGACCATATTTGAAAACAGATTCATGCATGTTGCCGAGCTCAGAAGAATGGGGGCTGATATTAATATCGAGGGCTCAATTGCAACCGTAAAAGGGGTTAAATCGCTTAAAGGGGCACCTGTTATGGCTACAGACCTGCGGGCAAGTGCATCGCTGGTAGTAGCGGCCCTTGCTGCAAGGGGTGAGACCCTGATAGACAGAATTTATCATCTTGACCGGGGATACGAGTCGATAGAGAGCAAGCTTCGCTCCCTGGGTGCAAGGATTGAGAGGCAAAAAGGATAATATGCCATGATTACACTCGCCCTGCCTAAAGGCAGACTCCTCAGGGAGACGGTAAATATGCTTGGCCCTATGGGAATAACATTTACGGGTGACCTGGAGACCTCAAGGTCTCTGGTGCATGAGTCCGGAGATAAATCCCTCAGGATACTTTTGCTCAGGGCACGGGATGTGGCCACCTTTGTCGAATATGGCGGTGCAGATGCCGGTGTGGTTGGCAAGGACCTTTTAATGGAAGAGATTCCGGCGGTTTATGAACCCCTTGACCTCGGGTTTGGCCTTTGCAGGCTTGTTGTTGCCGAGCCGGAGAAGACCAGGGGAGAGCTGAAGACAAAGAGTTTAATAAGGATAGCGACTAAATATCCTGGTATTACCGAGAGATATTTTTCGTCGATGGGGGTGCAGGTCGAGATAATCAAGCTCTATGGTTCCATAGAGCTTGCTCCAATAGTGGGAATGGCAGATGGCATCGTTGACCTTGTTTCAACGGGACAGACCCTCCGGGCAAACAGGCTTGTAGAGATTGAAACAATTGCAGAGTCAACTGCGAGGTTGATTTTCAACAGAAGCTCACTCAAGACAAAGTACGAAGAAATCTCTCCTTTTCTGGATAAAATGAGGAGAGGGGTTAAGTGAGATAGCTCTTGGTAAATGCCGGGCTTTATTATGCTAAAATAGAATAATTATCTGATTCAGGCAGAATAAAATGTTAAGGAGTTAGGCATGACAAAAAACCAGAACCTTCAGGACAGTTTTCTCAATCAGCTCAGAAAGGAAAAAACCCATGTAGTTGTCTACCTTACCAATGGAGTGAGGTTGCGGGGCGTGATTAAGGGATTTGACAGCTTTGTGGTACTGCTAAAAGAGACGACTGTTCAGATGATATACAAACATGCCATTTCTACGGTTGTGCCCGAAGGTGTTTTTAATTATCAAATGCCGAGGGTTGAAGAATAAGGAGCAAAAAACAGAGATTAAAGCAGGAGGCGTGTTTTTTTCTTTGATACACGTAGATAGTATTTTTCTCAATTAAGTTTCTTTATTTTCTTATGCACAAATATAAAAATCCTCTGCCAACGGTTGATTTGATAATAGAGTATAACAGCGGGATTATACTGATAAGAAGGAGAAATCCCCCTCATGGCTGGGCCTTGCCCGGAGGGTTTGTTGATTACGGTGAAAGTCTTGAGGCTGCCGCTGTCAGGGAGGCAAAAGAGGAGACAGGGCTTGATGTGGAGCTGGTCAGACAGTTTCACGCCTATTCCGAGCCTGAAAGGGACTCAAGGTTTCATACAATTACCATAGTCTATATTGCAAGGGCAAAGGGGGTTCCCAGGGCAGGAGATGATGCTACAGATGTCGGAGTCTTTGCAAGGGATAATCTTCCCGAGGATATAGCCTTTGATCACAGGGACATATTGATGGATTATTTTGAGAAGAGATACTAAAAATAATCCGTACTTTAGCCGGATTTAAATAAATCACGAACAGGACTTAAGAATCCGGGCAGTCTGCGGATATAATTTTTGTATACCGGAACAGGAGGCTAAAAGATGTTACAGTTTATGCATAAACATGCCAAGTATTTTTATGTCTTCTTTTTTCTTGTGATTATTTCTTTCATATTTTTGTATGTCGGCCCTCTGGATCAGAATCAAAGTCCTGTGGTGGCGGAGGTGGGCAAAGAGAAGATACCCCTTGATGAGTACTGGAGGGCTTATGACAGGTTCCGGAACTTCTATAAGGAAATGTACAAGGAAAAATTTGATAAAAAGATGGAGGAGCAGTTAAACCTTAAACAGAAGGTGCTTGAGACCCTTATTGAGGAGAGGATTCTGCGTATAGAGGCAGAAAAACTCGGATTAAAGGTTTCAGACAGGGAGCTTCAGGAGGCGATTATGAGCGACCCTGCCTTTAAGAGAGACGGTGTTTTCAGGCGGGATGTTTACCTGCAGACCCTGCGGATAAACAGGTTGACTCCGGGATACTATGAATCCATGAAGCGGCAGGAACTCCTGGTCGGCAAGGTTCGTGCACTTATTGGGGAGTCTGTTGTATTAACCGATGACGACCTCAAGGGGCTCAAGGGAGATGAGTCATACTTTAACGCGATAAGAGATGCCATGCTGAAGGACAAACAGCAGAAACTGCTCAGGTCTTATGTTGAGACCCTCAAAAAATCCATAAACGTTAAGGTAAACACGGAACTTATTTCATGAAGCCTCCGGTTAGAGTGAAGATTTGCGGGATTACGAGGAAGGAAGATGCCCTTAAGGCTGTGGAGTTTGGTGCCGATGTCCTTGGGTTTGTATTTTATAAGGGTAGCCCGAGATATGTCCGTCCGGATGTGGTTAAAAGCATAATCAGCGAGCTTCCCCCTTTTGTTACTACCGTGGGTGTTTTTGTTGATGAAGAACCTTCAGTGATAAGAGAGATTGTCGGGGCTGCGTTTATTGATGTTGTTCAGCTACATGGTGATGAGCCGGAAGTGATATGCTCATTATGGCCAAGGGTGGTCAAGGCATTCAGGGTGAGGGAATTTACCGACCTCGGGCCACTTGAAAGATATAGGGTCTCTGCATACCTTCTGGATACCTATTCACCTGATCTCCCCGGTGGCACAGGGCAGATATTTAACTGGGATATTGCCCTTGAAGCCAAGCGTTTCGGTCCTGTTATTTTATCGGGTGGCCTCACCCCTGATAACATTGATAAGGCAATAAGGTGGGTCCATCCATATGCAGTAGATGTAAGTTCAGGTGTGGAAAGAGAGAAGGGAATCAAGGACGAAGAAAAGTTAAGGCTTTTTATTGAAAGGGCAAAAGCCGTTGTTTCTTAATCGTTTTTTGCCCCCATATCGCTTGCTACCCGTATGACTGTTTTTACATTGCCCCTGGGATTAAAGTCTCCGATAACCTCAATAAATCTTGGATTGAGCATATCCTGTAGTTGCCCATAGATACTGTTTGTCACCTCTTCGTGAGATATGTGTTCATTGCGAAAGGAATTAAGGTAGAGCTTCAGTGATTTCAGCTCTACTATCTTGATGTCAGGGATGTATCTGATCCTTATGGTAGCAAAGTCAGGGTACCCGGAACGTGGACAGAGACATGTGAATTCACCAAAGGTAATGGAGACTTCGTAGTCCCTTTCAGGGAAGGGATTATCCCATGCTTCAAGCTCTTTTTTTTCAATTTCCCGCTCTCCGTATTTCATATTATTCAGTTTAATTTTAATGCTTGCATTTTTTCAAGTAGTGTGGCATAATAACACTGGATTCTCGTTGAGATACTTGACATTATCGAAACCCGACAGGGTTGACAAAGACCTCTCAAAAGAGTTATTCTTTAAAACTGCATTTAAAACTGCAATTGTTCTTTGACAAGTTACTGAGAAGTGCGTAGCACACCCAACAAGCCAAAAAGAGAAACAAGAAGAGCAAAGGAAAAAGATGAGAGTTTGATCCTGGCTCAGAGCGAACGCTGGCGGCGTGCTTAACACATGCAAGTCGAACGGATTCCGCATTAAACTTCGGTTGAATGCGGAATTAGTGGCGGACGG
>JAYWMQ010000021.1 GCA_035873375.1 Nitrospirota bacterium
CTTGTTTTTAGATATTTTGCTCACTTGAAATGCCCCTTTCTTTGGTTATTGCGCTTCCCACGCTTCTTATTTTAACCAATAGATTCGGGGCATTTCTACCTCTTACTGTTTGTTTTTTGTTTTATCGCGCTTCTTTAAGGACTAACGTCTGAAAGGTTCCTGTCGATAACATCAACAGGGATTTTTTCACGATTAATCATTCGTTTTATTCCCGTTTCCTTTACCCCTCTGTAGTAGTTCCGGGAGCCTAATAAACTGTGTATGTAGATGCCGGGAACACCCTTCAGGGCGAGCATAACAGCCTGCGATGCAAGAAATCTCTTTACCGCAAGTGAATCGTTCTTATGAGCCGGGTCGTTAATGGCATCGAAATAGGTGATGTTGAGCTCATATGGTACTTCTTCCCCATCTTTCAGTTCATATGATATGAGGCCGCCATGTTCCTCTGTCATTTGTACCAGGTTTGAGAGTTCTTTATTGTCAAGTATTCCCTTGGCGCCTGACAGCCCTATGCCGTCATGGGATGCAAGAAAGTCAAAAAACAGGAGATCCTGCCTGGTTTTGCTGGTCTCTTCCTGTATATGCCCGGTATCATGCCGTGCACAGGCATCCAGTACAAGCGGGGGGAGGGAAAACTGATATACCATATTTGCCTCGTGCCCTTCGCCAAAGTAGGATATGTTGTCCTTATACGGAAAATTAGCCTCTGTCAGGATGAGCGCGTATGGTGCAACGTACTCCATTATCCTTCTCAGGAGTTTAACAATTTGATGTGTTTTTGACAAGTTTACGCAACTGGTGTGCGGTTCTTTCCATATATAGCCGACAGCATCCAGGCGTATAATCTCGGCCCCCTGAGAGAGGTAAAACAGAAACACATCAACTATCTCCAGAAGAACCGCAGGGTTTTTGTAGTTGAGGTCTACCTGGTCTGCACTAAAGGTAGTCCACACATATTTTTCCCCCATGGCGGTATTGAATACGGTAAACAAGGGGGTTTCTCGCGGCCGGAAGACCTCCGGCATCTCTGTTTTATTGTCACTCACGATGAAATAATCCCCGTATCGCTTATCACCCTCCAGGAACCCCTTGAACCACGTCGATTTGCTTGATACGTGGTTCATAACCAGGTCGACCATCAAACGGTAGTCCTGCGCAATTTTCCGGATATGTTCCCATGTCCCAAAACGGGGGTCCACCTCTTTGTAATTTATGATTGCATATCCCCCGTCTGAACTGCTGGGGAAAAAGGATACTATATGAAGACCGGTTACGGCATCTCCTACATGTTTTTTCAGGAAACGGTGAAGGGTGGAGAGGGGTTTTTCACCTGTAGAGTATATGGTATCGGGATAGGTAATGAGGACGGCATCTTTTTCATTCAGCACAACATGGTTGTTGTATTTTCTCCTTTTCTCAACAATTACCTCACTCTCTCCGTAGGCGTCCATCAGGGTTTTCAGGCTGGCTGATAGTTCATGAGCCGCTTCTTTTGAATAAATGATCCTTAAAATGGCCTTTATATGTTTCAGTATCGATATCCGGGACATGGCAAAGTTCTTTTCAGGCATTTCCGCAGCAACAGCTTTAAAGATTTTCAGACAAGGCTTCAGCTGAATCATTGATGCCCTGCCTGAATCTCCCTATAACTTATTCTTCCCCGCGATATAGGACGCCAGTTCAAGTAATCGTCCTGAATACCCGTACTCATTGTCGTACCAGACCAGCACCTTGACGACCCTGTCCATAATCACCCTGGTAGAGGGGGCATCCACGATTCCGGAGTGAGGATTACTGATGATATCTGCCGACACGATCTCATCGTCATTATAATCCAGGATCCCCTTAAGCGCTCCATTGGCTGCATTTTTCAGGGCGGCATTTACCGTCTCTACCGAAACATCCTTTTTCAGGTGTGCCACTATGTCCGTTATCGCGCCGTCCGGTATTGGCGCCCTCACTGCAATGGCATCCATTTTACCTTTCAGTTCCGGGATAACCAGGGCGGTGGCCTTTGCCGCTCCGGTTGAAGTAGGTATCAGGGAAGTTGCCGCAGCGCGGCCCCTTCGCCTCTTGCGAGCGGGACGGTCCACTATTGCCTGGCTGGCGGTGTATGCATGGATGGTTGTGGCCATAAGGTATTCAATACCGAAGACATCGTTCAGTACCTTAACCGCCGGTGCAAGGGAATTAGTCGTGCACGAGGCATTTGAAACAACATGATGTTCCCGGGAATTGTACAGTTTTTCGTTTACCCCCATCACAACTGTCAGGTCCGCACTTTCGGAAGGTGCACTGATGATAACCACGGAGGCCCCGGCCTCTAAGTGTTTTGCAGCACCTTCCCGTTTCCTGAAAAGCCCTGTACACTCCAACACAATATCAACGCCAAGGGCCTTCCAGGGAAGAGCTGCCGGGTCTTTTTCACTCAGAATGGTCAATCTTTGCGCTCCGAGTTGAAGATAATCCGGACCGGCTTCAACAGGAAAAGAAGCACCGCCGTGCACGGAATCATAACGCACCAGATATGCAAGTTCCTCCGGCGGAGTCAGGTCGTTGGCTGCAACGATTTCGACATTTTCTGGTGAATTGGATAAGTAGTGACGTAAAACCAGCCGTCCGATACGGCCCAGACCATTGATGGCAATTCTTTTCATGATATTCCCTCCTTTTGTTGACGAATTAAAAAATCCTGTTTGCCCTCAGCACAATAAAGGCTGACTCTTACCTCACAAAGGCTCCCCTTCCGGCAAAAACCGCTGCCTCTCCCAGATCCTCCTCAATCCTCATGAGTTGATTGTACTTCTCAACCCTCTCTCCACGGCAGGGCGCCCCGGATTTCAGGTGGCCGGTCCCCATGGCAACGGTGAGGTCGGCGATAAAGGAATCTACTGTCTCTCCGCTTCGGTGGGAGACCATGGCGCCCCAGGCGTGTTTCTGTGCCAGCCTTACCGCTGCAACCGTCTCTGAAACAGTGCCTACCTGGTTCAGCTTTATTAACACTGCATTGGCCACGTCCTCTTTTATTCCGCGTTCAATGCGTTTGATGTTTGTTACAAAAAGGTCATCTCCCACGAGTTCTATCCTGCCGCCCAGTTTCCCGTTTAATATCTTCCACCCCTCCCAATCGTCTTCCGCCAGTCCGTCTTCCAGCACCACGATGGGATATTTTGTGATCAGCGCTTCATATTTCTCTACCATCTCTTCAGCGGTTAACTCCCTGCCTTCTGTTCTGAGCAGGTACCTGCCGTCCTTGTAAAAACCGCTCGATGCCGGGTCAATGGCAATCCCTATGTCCCTGCCCGGTTTGTACCCGGCCTCTTCAATGGCCCTGATGATAAGATCGAGGGGTTCTTCATTCGAGGATACCTTTGGTGCAAATCCGCCCTCATCGCCGATGCCCGTGCTGTGGCCCTCATTCTTCAGTACATCCTTCAAGGCGTGGTATGTCTCGCTTCCCCACCTGAGGGCACTCCTGAAATCAGGCGCCCCATAGGGCACGATCATATATTCCTGAAAATCAGCACTCTGCCAGTTCGCATGAACTCCACCGTTCATTATATTCATCATGGGAACCGGTAAGAGGGCGGCATTCGAACCGCCGAGATATTTATAGAGGGGGATATCCAGTGCTGAGGCTGCCGCACGCGCAGCAGCCATGGAGACGCCCAGTATTGCATTGGCGCCGAGCCTGCCCTTGTTGGGGGTCCCGTCAAGATCGATCATCAATTTATCCAGCAATGCCTGATTCAGGACATCCTGCCCGGCGAGTTCTCCGGCTATCACGTTGTTGACGTTATCAACTGCCTTCAAGGCTCCTTTCCCCCCATACTCTTTTGGATCCCCGTCTCTCAGTTCAACCGCTTCGTGTACCCCAGTAGAGGCACCGGAGGGAACTGCTGCTCGGCCTCTTGCACCGCAGTTCAGTTCCATATCAACCTCTACGGTCGGGTTGCCCCTTGAATCCAGTATCTCTCTTGCCCTGATTGTCCTGATCGCCGTGTGCATTGCGCAACCTCCGTTTTAACTGAATAAGTTAGTCCCGTCATCCTTTATCAACGGAAACCTGTCTGGCTACTGATTCTGTGGCCCTTTTAATCTCTTCCTCATCACCGAGGTAATAATGTTTTGTTGCCTTGAGGTTATCGTTCAGTTCATATACCAACGGAAACCCCGTAGGGATATTGAGACCTGCAATCTCGTCATCAGAGACGTTATCAAGGTATTTGATTAAAGCCCGAAGGCTGTTCCCGTGGGCTGCGATCAAGACCTTTTTACCCTCCCGCAAAGATGGTTCGATTGTTTCGTGCCAGTAAGGGAGTACGCGGTTGAGCGTGTCCTTGAGACACTCGGCAGCCGGCAATTCATCCTCCTTCAGATGCGCATACCTGGGATCATATCTGGGGTGGCGTTTGTCTGTTCTGTCCAGGGCTGGCGGTCGTATATCGTAGCTCCGACGCCATTTATGAACCTGCTCATAGCCGTACTTTTCAACTGTGGCCTTTTTGTTAAGGCCCTGCAGCGCACCATAATGTCTTTCGTTAAGCCTCCAGGAACGATACACGGGAAGCCACATGAGGTCCATTCCGTCCATGACTATCCACAATGTTCTGATAGCCCGCTTGAGTACCGATGTGTATGTCACATCAAATGAGTATCCCCCGTCAAGCAGCAGTTGGCCTGCCTTGCGGGCCTGCTCCTTGCCACGCTCTGTCAGGTCAACATCCGTCCAGCCCGTAAACCTGTTTTCCATGTTCCATATGCTCTCTCCGTGCCGCAGCAGAACCAGTTTTAACATCTGATCACCATCCTATTTCGAGTTATAGATATTAAGGGCCTCTTCCGGGCTCGCATCCTCCACGGTAACGGCATAAATGGCGTTACACATGCGGATTGCCTCATCAAAGGACCTTTGATGAATATTCCTGCCGGTAGCATTTCCAGCAGCACCGCTGACATGTATCTGGTCGTAAAGCCTCTGTAGAAAGGCAGCGGCATCATCACTGGCCCCACCTGCACAAACCACCCTGGTGCGTCCTGCTGACAGGATGGCCTCCTTGAACAGCTCACTCGATTCATAGCCCTCCTTCTTCGGGTAATTCACCTTGGCAAAATCAGCGCCAAGGCATGCTGCTACACCTGTAACACCGGCAATCAGGTGGGGGTCTTTCTCGTCCCTGACTGCCTTGCCGCGTGGATACATCCATAATACCGTTACCAGCCCATACTGATGGGCATTGTAGATAATCCGGGCTGCCTGATGGAACATCTCTGCCTCATGTTCACTTCCGGGGTAGAGGGTATATCCCACGGCCAGTATTTTCAGGCCGCTGCTGTCACGAAAATCCACCACCTGTTTAACATCCAGCCATTGCTGACTGAAAGGATCTGCCTGAGACGTTTTTACGAGATTTGTCTTTGAGTTCAGTTTTGCCAGGTAAGGCACGTCCGGGTAATCCATGCCATACCTGGCAATCAGTCCAAGCTGTGTGGCGAAGACCCCGATCTTTCCCTGACCGGCTATCCTGAAGAGGTGCTCCGGATCGCTGTCATCAGGGTGGATTCCTTCACCATAAAAATCGTCATTCAGGTGTTCAACCTTCTGGTCACCGGCAAAGAGCATCAACCTTCCACTATTCCCTGTTATGGTGGAATAGTTCTCAAGATACGTTTTACGCATGCCCTTTGGAACGTCCAGGGGAATTGTTGTATCCATAACAAACCTCCATAGAAGAATTTATTTATGCTGACTTTTACTCTTTATGTAACAGAAGAATTGCCAGAGACCTCTCCGGGAGTAAATATCCCTCCTTTAGCGCCTCTGCCTCTTTCCCGGCTTCATGGATATCCTCCGGCGTATCTCTGGATGTATCAACTCTAACGTGCCATTTTCCCGTGCTGGGGGCAGGTGGTATAAGAAAACTTTTCTCAACAGGATCAGCATTAAATAGGAGGCATAGGTCCTCTTCCTCCTCACCAGCAAGGATTATGCAACCAAAGCTCCGGCTTGAATAACCCCAGTCAGGGCTGCCCCCGTTGTGGTTGAACCACAGGATATCCCTGTCGGTGTAAAACTTTTCCCTGCTCAGGACTTTATGTTCCTTTCTGAATGCGATCATCTCTCTGGCAAAGCGATATATCTCCTGATTTTTCCTCAATAATTGCCAGTCATACCACGAGATTTCATTATCCTGACAGTAAGCGTTGTTGTTGCCTTTTTGTGTCCTGCGAAATTCATCCCCGCCAAGCAGCATCGGTACACCCCTGGAGATCAGGAGTGTTGCAAGCATATTCTTTATCTGACGTATCCTGATACGCTCAGTTGCCTCCTCATCTGCCGGACCTTCTGCTCCGTAATTAAAGCTGTAGTTCTCACTCGTTCCGTCTTCATTGTTCTCGCCGTTGACTTCGTTATGCTTATGGTTGTAGCTTACCAGGTCATTAAGGGTAAACCCGTCATGACATGTGATAAAGTTGATGCTGTTTAGGGGCTCCTTGCCTTCCTTCTGATATATGTCTGCACTGCCGCATATACGGCTGGCAAGAGCGCCTGCAAACCCGGGGTCTCCACGCCAGAAGCGCCTTGCATCATCTCTGTAACGCCCGTTCCATTCTGCCCACCTTTTTCCAGGGAAAGACCCCACCTGGTATGCACCTGCAGCATCCCACGCCTCAGCAATGAGTTTTGTATCTCGCAGGATCGGATCCTCTGCGATTCGTTCCAGGATGGGAGGGTTTTTCATGATTTCACCGTTTTCATCCCTTCCCATAACAGAAGCCAGGTCAAAACGAAACCCGTCAACATGCATCTCGATGACCCAGTACCGCAGGCAATCAATGATAAAATCACGCACTACGGGATGGTTGCAGTTTAGCGTGTTGCCACACCCGGAATAGTTTTTATAGAAACGCCTGTTGGCCTCTAAAAGATAGTATATGGAGTTGTCAATGCCGCGAAAAGAGAAGGTGGGACCTATCTCACTACCTTCCGCAGTATGATTCAGAACAATATCCAGAATCACCTCTATTCCCGCCTTGTGAAGTTCCCGCACCATGGTCTTAAATTCCGGAACCTGCGCCCCTGTGGTTTCAACCCCTGAGTACTTTCCGTGTGGTGAAAAAAACAACAAGGGGTTATATCCCCAATAGTTTTTTAATCGTTCACCGGTAACCGGGTTAAGACGGAGAGTGTCATTTTCCAGGAATTCCTGTGCAGGCATAAGCTCTACAGCAGTTATGCCCAGATCCTGAAGGTAGGGGATCTTCTCTGTAACCCCCCTGTAAGTTCCAGGGTGTTGTACGCCTGATGAGGGATGTATTGTCAACCCGCGGACGTGTGTCTCATAAATGATGGTCTCGGACCATTTATGACCGGGTGGTTTATCATTCTGCCAGTTGAAACGGTCATTTATCAGGATACATTCAGGCATATGCCCTGTGTTATCTTCTTCAGAAAACGAGAGGTCTTTGAGAGGAGAGAGGGGATCGTAAGGCAGGGCAGCTTCAATATCAATACTGTCCTGTTTTGTGATAGCCCTGGCACAAGGGTCAAGAATCAATTTGTGTTTGTTGAACCTGTGCCCGTCCTCAGGCGAAAAAGGACCATCCACCCTGTACGCATACAACTGGTTCTCTTTAACCCCCTCTACCCGGATGTGCCATATATCTCCTGTTTTATTCCGGGAGGGGTCAAGCTCTATGCTTTGCAGGAGATGTTCAGAATCAATATCAAACAATAACAGGCAGACTCCCGTGGCATGCCTGCTTAGAAGGGCAAAATTAGCCCCGTTTCTGTGCAGATATGCACCGGGAGGGAGTGGATATCCCTTGGAAGTCTTCATATTTGTGAAACCCCCTCCTGTGAGTGGCTGGTAAGTTAACAGTCGATTTCCTGCCTCTTTTTGGATAGCTTTTCAACTTATAATAAACCCATACAGCATTCTGCTTCTGCTACTTAAGTAACACATATGACTCATCTTTTGCCCCTGGACTTCAGGTGTTCCTCGAGCTTTTCCCCCAGGGCATGCAGTTCATTAACCTCCAGATGGCCCCTGCGGGTAGTAATGATGCCCTCTTTTTTGAGTTCCTGTAGGTGTCTGTTGACAACCGTGCGGACAGACCCGATCATGTTTGCCAGCTCTTCATGTGAAAAATCGCATATGAGCTTCAAGCGTGGATGGGGATTGCTCTGCGTTGTATGCTGCAGAAAGAGTTTGGCTAACCGGGTCTCTGTATCATGGAGTGCAAGGTCAGATGCGAGGTCGGATATCTGACGTATCTGTTGCCCAAGGTAAGGCAGGAATGCCTTGTTGAATTCAGGATGTTTTTCTATCCAGTCATGTATGGTATCAATCGGTGACGACAGGACCTCAAGGTCATCCATGGCCACTACCGCTATATTGTGCTTCTTGCCATCAAGAAGTGAGACCACATCAAACCCATCCCCGGAACCCAACAGAAAAAGGATGAATTCCCTTCCTGTCTCGGGGTTGGTTCGTGTAACTTTCACCCGTCCGGATATTAATACATAAAACCTCTGGATGGTCTCCTCCGGGTCCATTATGGTGGCCCCTCTTTGCCAGGTCTCCATACGGAATGACCGCAGCATGTCCTGAATGACAGGTTCAGCAAGATTTCCAAACAATGCCGATTTTTTCAGCGCCTTCAGGGTATGAGGATAGAATGGCGAATCAGGTTTCACTTGTATCCCTCCTTGATTTTCGCACGGAAGAACCCTTTATAAGTCGGGATATTCTTCTTTTGTCATTTGCGCAAACAGATAAACCTGAAAACTCAGGCAACCATATTATAGATTATAGCTGAATTTTATGTCCGGGTTTGTCAATTTCAGATTGCAGGATTATGCAGAGCATGGTCCCGGCTTAATATTGTATGATATTTAAAAATAATCTTCCTGAGGCCGACAAAGAATGCAAGATAGCCAACACTCCAAGAACAGTAGAGAGCATCTGTTTCTGCGAGACCATCTCGCCGCTCAAAGAACAACCCTTGCCAATGAAAGGACTTTCCTTTCATATGTCCGGACTGCGTTAACCCTCCTGGTTGCCGGAGTATCTTTTATCAAGTTCTTCGGCTCTGTTGTGATTCAGGTGCTTGGATGGATACTGATCCCGCTGGGACTCTTCACTCTTGTAAAAGGGGTTATAAGTTTTAGAAGGATGGCCCGGAGAATAGAGGAAGAGGAGAAGTGATTTTCCGGGAGTTTCTGACTGACTATCCGGTATTTTTTATCTGTTCTAATATCATGCCTTGCGGTCCATTTCCATCTTTGAGTGCAGAAAGAGTTTAAGGTGACGGAAGAATAATACCAGGACCAAGAAACTTAATCCCATCCAGGCCCATCTGAACCAGCCGTGAAGAACATGTACAAAGGTTTCCCCCAGAACATACCCGATCGTAAAAACAACCAGAGCCCATAACATACAGTTTAAAGCCTCGTAGAGCATAAACCGCGCAAAAGACAACTTTGTAATGCCAAGGCCCATGGCCCCGATTACGCGCATGCCATAGAGATACTGGAGTATGAAAATGGCAGCTTTGGGGTGATTAAGTACAATCCTGTTTACCTCTTCAATCCGGGGGCCAAGTCTTTTAAGTCGTGGTAAAATATATCCGGAGCCGAATTTCCTGCCGATAAAAAACCAGAATACATGGCCGGTCCATGCCCCCAGTGAAGCGCTCATCCAGACACTTACAGGATTAAGCAGTCCATCTCCAGCAAGAATCGCAGCTGTTACGAGGACAAGTTCACCCTCCAGAAAGGTGCCTGCAAAGACAGAGAGGATGCCGTATTTTTTGATAATAATCAGAAGATTGGCGGTAATCAAGCCTTGAACCGAGCCTCCTTCTTTAAATCAAGAGACATATTGATTATGCCTTCACTACTGCTCACTTCCTGAAATCCGAGGCTTTTCCAGAATGATAGTGCTATATGGTTGTCTGCTTCAACCCTGGCTGATATCTCCTTGATAACGTCGTGTCTTTTCAGGTTCTGCGCAAGAAGTTTAAACGCCATGGTTCCATACCCATGACGTCTTAATCTGTTTTCAAATATCATGAGTGTTATTTCAGCCGACTTGCCAAGTCTCATGTTGTACAGAGCGACAAACCCCAGAGGCATTGACTCAATCTCTATACAGAAGGAGCAGGTGAATCTCCTTTTTATCCACCACCACAGAAAAAACCATGATAAATATGCCGGCTTCCTCCACTCTTCTCTCTTTAAGCCAACCTCATTCCGTAACCACTTGCTTAAGGCCGGGGCATCAAGTATCCTTAAAGGTCTCAACCTTAGCTTGTTTCCCACCATGTTTCTCGGCATCCTGGCCCAGAGCATTTAACCGGCCTGATATACTTGCACACTTATCTGTGGAACCAGTTTCAGAAAGTCCTCCTTATGGCACAATGCCGTTCCGGGTTTCAATGTTGTGGCGGTTCCGGCAGCCACTGCATAGGTGAGGGCATCTTTTACAGTCTCACCCCTGGACAGTCCGTAGACAAAGCCGGCTATTGCGGAATCACCGGCGCCGATCGTGTTCTCCACTTTCACCTTGGGAGGAGTAGCCAGGTATTGCTCTTTTTCCCCGACCAGGAGAATTCCGTCAGCTCCCATGGAAACAAGGACAATGCCGATTCCCAGATTACGCAGATCGTTTGCAGCGCTGAGGATCTCGTCTTTTTTGTGCAGCTTCCGTCCCACCAACCGGCTGAGTTCGTGCATGTTGGGCTTTATAACGTTGGGAAGGCCGTTGATTCCCACCCTCAGGGCATCTCCGTCGGTATCAAGTATAACCATGGCCCCTCTGCCTCTGAATATCTCAATGATTTTGCGGTAGATTTCGGGATTAACCCCGGGAGGGAGGCTTCCGCTGATGGCAACTATTTCAGGGTCTTCAACCTTTTCAACCTTGTGGATCATCTGCATCACTTCATAGGGCTTGATTTCCGGTCCCCTGGCATTGAAGACGGTCTGATTTCCCGTGCTTGTCTCATTGACAATGATATTGGTGCGTGTTTCTCCTGATATCCTGACAAAATCACACGCAATCCCCTCGTTGAGCAACCGTCCTTCCAGTTCTTCTCCTGCAAACCCACCGACAAAACCAAGGGCCTTGTTAACGACCTCAAGGCTTGTTAACACCCTCGATACATCAATGCCCTTCCCCCCTGCATACCGCTCTTCCTTTTTAATCCGGTTGGAATCATCCGGCCGTATTTTTTCAATCCACAGTGTCCTGTCCATAGCTGGATTAAGAGTAATCGTATAAATCATGTCAGCTCCTTTTTAATATGCCCGTGCCGGAATTATATCCCGGCTGGCTTCTGTTTGTTGTGTGTAAAGCAGGCAGCCATATATCATGACTTTACCACCATTTTCTGAACCCGCTCTCCGGAGTCCAGATGCTCTCTCGTCAAGTTGTAACAAAACTAATTTTAACGTCTTGTTCATATCATATCGTTTCCAATGACCATTTGTCTCTATTTTATTTCTGTATAATTATTATACAGAAATGCAGAACTCCTCAGTAAACATAAGCTGCGCTGCTTAGCTGGCGACGGCTGAGTTTAATGTTGTGTGTTTGTATTTTTCATCCCTGCGAGGTATCATAAATATGAGGCTATAAAATAAAACCACAAAAGGAGTTAATGCAAATGGGAACAACCAATATTAAAGAAGAAGCACGGCGATTAATAGATAAGCTACCAGAAGAATCAACATGGGATGATCTAATGCATGAAATTTATGTTCGCCAGGTAGTTGAATCGGGTCTTGAAGACAGCAAGGCAGGACGCACTACTGATGTTGAGCAGGTTCGTGAAAAGTTTGGCCTAACCAGGTGAAGGTTCACTGGACAGATACAGCGATAGACTGCCTTACAGCAATTCATGATTATATTGCTAAAAATTCAAGACTATATGCCAAAAGATTGGTTGACCGCCTGACAAGACGCTCTCAGCAGATCGGAAATTTTCCACTATCTGGCAGAATTGTTCCTGAGTTTGGAGTAGAACAAATCAGAGAAATTATGGATGGGTCATATCGGATTATTTACTACATAAAACCTGACCGGATAGATGTGCTTGCTGTCATTCATGGAGCTCAGGAAATTCATATACATAAATAAACACATAACCACTCGTTCAACTTGAACGAGTGCCGCATCCTGCCTTCTGGATTTTTAAGTTTAAGTAGTTCAAATATCTTTCTGCAGGTTTTTATGACCGAGGAGTGCTTATAGCTCGTTGATAGAATCGGAGAAGTTTACCATATTATACGAACACTGTTTTCAGTCAGAATTGCCACGGAATACGAAACTCTACAAACACGCAACTATTGATTTTGTATGGTTTTTTTCTTTGAGGAATTTTTCAGATGTGCTATACTTTAATCATTAAATAGGGAAACCGGAAATTCGTGCATTAATTGTTGGGTATCAAGGGAGGATCGGTAGACAATGGGGCAAATACACTATTTTCAACGATATTCATCTCGTGAGAACGCTGTTACAAATAATACACTTCAGCTTTTCGCTCGCATCTATGAACAATCTCCAGATCAACTTGCCAACCTTCTTACAGAGATAACGGGCGAGAATATCGAAATCGGTATTGATATTAGCCAGCAGCAGCGGTCTGGTGATTCAGTTCCTGACGGTATTATCGGTCAGCGTAGTTTCAAGATATTGATTGAAACTAAAGTTGATGCTGGTATAGACGAGTCACAACTCGTTCGTCACGCGAGCCAATTCAAAGGAGAAGATCAAAAAATACTTCTTTTACTTACAAAGGAGAAAGTTGAATCAGGTAATCTGAGAAGCATCGAGTCTAAGATTAAAGAATCCAACCCCGGAGTTATTTTCTCCAATACCACTTTTGAGGATATTTGCTCCAAGTCAAAAACGCTCTTCAAGGAACACGAGACTCATATAAACGCTATCATCGAGGATTATTGGCAATACTGCAATGACAGCGAATTATTCGACCAAGCTATATACTTAATGCGTGTATTACCTTGTAGCGTGAGCCTTGAGCTCAATGCGAAATATGGTATCTATTACCATGGATCAGACCGGGGCTATACAAATCACAGATACTTAGGGATTTATGCAAATAAATCAGTTCGCTATATCTGGGAAATTGAATCCGTTTTCGATGTAACGTGGAACAAGTCAGAACTCACCAAACAGTTGGTAACCGGCACAGATACTAACAAATTCGATGAACGAATCATCGGTATTATTGAAGAGTCCAAGTCGGTCTGTGGTTATTACACCGATAAAGGCCACAGGTTTTTTTGTGGCGAACCTGTTGAAACTGATTTTCGCAAGGTATCCCCAGGGGGAATACAGGGAGCAAAATTGTTCAATCTAAAGGAGCTGATTGGAGAACCAACATCGATTCAGATTGCTGCAAAAAATTTGAGTCAGCTTACATGGGATTGATACCCAACAATCAGGTCAACGTGGACCGGCAATTCCGCTGCGCTTCTTTGCCGGCCAGTTACCTGTATCGTTAACTGTCAAAATCAATAATTCAATATGGAGATTCATTTGGAGATATCAAGGGAAGTAAAAAAGGGTCAAGCAGTTTATTCAAAGCCGGTTCTGTCGATTTATGATATTTGGGTTTTAGGGATATCCAATCAGTATATTTGGAAGTGTCCAACTGCGCGACTTATGGCTCATTTTAATAATCATATTACTTCAAACCACTTGGATATTGGTGTAGGTACAGGATATTTCCTTGATAAATGTTGTTTTCCATCACCTGAAGTGAGAATCGCTCTCATGGATTTAAACCAGAACAGCTTAAATGAAGCAAGCAGACGAATCGAGCGTTACAATCCTGTTCAATACAGGTTTAATGTCCTGGAAAAAATAGAATTGGAAACCGATACTTTTGATTCGATTTCTGTGAATTATTTATTTCATTGTCTTCCAGGCAGGTTGTCAGATAAATTAGTTGTCCTGGATAATGTGAATCATTTATTGTCAGAGAGGGGAATTATATTTGGAGCTACAATTTTATCACATGGAGTTAATAAAGGCCGCATGGCCAATAAGTTGATGTCGTTTTATAATAAAAAAGGTATTTTCAGTAACGCTGATGATAGTGCTGAGGATTTAGAAAATTATTTATCCGGTAAATATTTGAATTATGAAATTGACATTCAAGGTTGTGTTGCATTGTTTAGTGCGTCGAATAAACACATAAGCACTCGTGTAAGTTGAATGAGTGCAATACCCTGCTTTCTGGATTTTTAAGTTTTAGTAGTTCAAATATCTTTCTGCAGGTTTCATGACCGAGGAGTGCCTGTAGCTCGTTGATAGGATCGGACAAAGTTACCATATTATACATTATACGAATACTGTTTTCATTCGAACCTACCACAGAATACGAAGTTCTATAGATAAGCAACTATTGATTTTATATGACTTTTCTCTTTGAGAAATCTTTCAGATGTGCTATACTTCAATCATTAAACGTAAGCGTCAAATAAACCCCACGTGATTAACCAAGAAGGACGATGGAGCCACGATTAACGTACTGGGGCAGAAGAGCCCTGTAATCTTCCTCTGTATTGGCACCGGGCAGTTCTTCAAAGAGGAAGCGCAAATAGGCA
>JAYWMQ010000022.1 GCA_035873375.1 Nitrospirota bacterium
GAAGGTATTAACAGCCTGATCCAGGCAGCCAAGGCAAAGGCGCGAGGCTACCGCACAACACGTAATCTTATTACCATAATTTACCTCATTGGGGGAAAACTTGATTTCCGTTTACCCACATGAATCAGCGAGGAACCAAAAAGATCCCTAATGTACTAAACTATTACGTCTGCTTGCATATCTCTCCCTTGGGTATTTCTTTTATGTCCCCATGCCCTTTTACATAGTCTATCAGTCCCTCCACAAAGTCCTCTTTCCATATCACTCAGAAGAAATAACGTTGATGTGTTGACCTGAGTATAAAGTTCCAGAGAGAATATTCCATTGAGATAAGACCACAAACGGGAATCCTGTAATTACCCACAATCCTGTAAAACATCTTTGCAGCACCTGAATAAAAACTCAGGCTCAGTAAACGCCTTTTAAAGGCTTCGGGACAGAAGCTCTGATAGAAGAGTATCTTGTCCGCTGCCTTTTTGTATGCATTAATGGATATCTCTGTCTTTTCAGCCTCTTCTTTCAGGACGTCTATAACCCTTACAAGGTCTCCGGAGTCATCAAAGTATTTTTCAGGGTCAACAAAGCCGGTCAGCATCTTTGAAAGGTATTCTATCTGCAGGAACTTCTCCCTTGTATCAACACTGGCCTCCTCGCAGACCTTTACGATGTAATACCTGAAAAACCTTTCCGGGTCTATCCTTTCTGTAACCTGTTTCATTTTGACCCCCTCTGATACTATATCGGAAGTTACAGGAGATTTCTTTAATCCTTAATTTTATTATACAAAATTCCGGAGGACGTTTCTACTGACTCCATGATTATAATTTGACATTTTATGGCCTTTTTTAGTAGGCTTACATGTTCGGGGCGTAGCGCAGCCTGGTTAGCGCACCTGCCTTGGGAGCAGGGGGTCGGTGGTTCGAATCCACTCGCCCCGACCATTTTGAATTCCGGGTATAATATATATTGAATCTGTCAATAAACGTCTTTTTACCGTCATCCCCCGAAATCACCCGGGGCACCAGGGAAGCGATGAAAAGACCGGATTCCGGCACATGGAGTGTCGGAAACAGAAATGAAGAAAATCGGGTTTATATGCAGTCTCTAAAAAAAGGCAATCAAATGCGCCTGTAGCTCAGCAGGAAAGAGCAACTGACTTCTAATCAGTGGGTCGGGGGTTCAAATCCTCCCAGGCGCACCACTATTAGCAAAATACAGGCTGCTTCTGATAAAATATACATAATCCTGATCTGAGAGTAATGGTCGTTTTATTATGGTGAGCGTAGCTCAATGGTTAGAGCACTGGACTGTGGCTCCAGCGGTTGTGGGTTCGAGTCCCATCGCTCACCCCATCATTTTATCCATTTCCCGACACGGTTGCTGAAAACAGTTAACAAATCCCCGGAACTCTCCATATATGAACCTTGAAGATACCATAGTCGCCATCTCCACCCCTTCAGGTGAGGGCGGGATAGGTATAGTCAGATTAAGCGGAAAAGATGCAATAAATATTGCCTCAAGGATATTCTGCTCACCCAATGGAAAATCGCCAGCAAAAGCCGGCTCCCACACCATACTTTACGGATATATCACCAATCCTGAAAACATCACCCCCGTCGATGAAGTGCTGCTATCCGTTATGAGGGCACCACACTCTTATACCAGGGAAGATGTAGTGGAGATTAACTGCCATGGGGGGATGCTACCCCTGAGAAAGGTACTTGAACTAACTGCAAAGGAAGGAGCAAGGCTTGCAGAGCCGGGCGAGTTCACATTCAGGGCCTTTATGAACGGCAGAATAGACCTCTCCCAGGCAGAGGCAACAATAGACCTGATAAGGGCCAGGACCGACAAAAGCAGGAGACTCGCCATTGAACAACTCTCCGGAGCACTCTCTGAAAAGATAGCCTCCGTAAAAAACACCCTTGTGGATATCTGCGCACATATTGAGGCATATATTGATTTCCCGGAAGAGGAGCTGGACTTGCAGGCCAGGGCTGAACTGGGCAGGAAAACAGATGGGGTCATCCTGCAACTCAGGAAACTCTCTTCAACATACGATGAAGCCCGGTTCTTCCGTGAGGGCCTGTCTGTGGCGATTATCGGAAAGCCGAACGTCGGGAAATCCTCCCTCCTGAATGCCCTCATTGAAAGGGAGAGGGCAATTGTAACGGAACTTCCCGGCACAACAAGGGATGTCATCGAGGAGTGCCTGAACATAAACGGTCTGCCCTTGCGGATAATGGATACAGCAGGCATCAGGGAGACCCATAACCTTGCTGAAAGCGAAGGGGTCAGAAGGAGCCTCATGGCTATTGACGGTGCGGATTTAGTGCTGGCAATGTTTGATATAAACACCCCGTTGAAAGATGAAGACTTCAGCATTATTGAAAAGATACGGGACAGAAAAAGCATTATTGTCCTTAACAAGGCAGACCTGCCCCATTCAGTCGAGGAAAACCTTATTCCCGAAGACCTTCCCAAGGTCAGGATATCGGCTAAAACAGGCGAGGGGATAGACTCTCTGAAGAAAGAGGTAGAGGCTCAGATATTTAAAAGCGGCTCACCTTCCGATGGGGTCATGATAACAAACCTGAGGCACAAACTGGCACTTGATCAGGCAACCGAATCCCTGTCAAGGGCATCCGATGCCATCAAAGATGGAATGCCCTACGAGATAACGGCCTTTGAACTGAGAGACGGCCTTGACAGGCTGGGAGAGATTGCCGGCGAGACTACAACAGAGGATATCCTGGACAGGATATTCAGTCAGTTCTGTATCGGAAAGTGAGGCGGGATATCAGTCGTGATGAACGTGCAACAAGACTCAATGTCTCCAGGGCGTTTATAACAAGAATGCTCCTACCCCACAGCATATATATGAACTTCTTCATCCAGACGATCCTTCAGTAACAGCCGACGCCCTTAAGCTTAAATCACGGGCAACTTCGAAAGGGCTTCTTTTATCTTCTCTTCAGGGTATTCATAATCAGTCAGTTTGCCGGCAAGGTAGTCTGCATATGCCTGAAGGTCGAGATAGCCGTGGCCGCTGAGATTAAAGAGCAGGGTCTTCTCCTTCCCCTCTTCCCTGCAGAGCAATGCCTCGTCAATGGCAGCCCTTATGGCATGGGAGGTCTCGGGAGCAGGAATTATACCCTCTGTGCGGGAAAACTGCAGCGCCGCCTCAAACACCGTTGTCTGCGGATATGCCTTTGCCTCTATCAACCCGTCGTGATAGAGCTGGCACAGGAGGGGTGCATCACCGTGATATCTGAGTCCGCCTGCATGTATGCCGGGAGGCATAAAATCATGTCCAAGGGTATACATCATCGAGAGTGGAGTCAGTCCGGCAGTGTCGCCAAAGTCATACCTGAACTCACCCTTTGTCAGCGTCGGGCATGATTCAGGCTCAACGGCCATCACCCTCAGCTCTTTTCCGTTTATCTTGTCCCGGAGAAAGGGAAAGCTCACACCGGCAAGGTTGCTCCCTCCGCCGCAGCATCCTATTATGATATCAGGATAGTCTCCTATGAGTTCAAACTGCCTCTTTGTTTCAAGCCCTATTACTGTCTGGTGCAGGAGTACGTGGTTAAGTACCGAACCGAGGGCATAATTCGTATCACTGTGGCTTGCTGCATCCTCAACCGCCTCTGATATGGCTATGCCGAGACTTCCAGGACTGTCCGGGTCTGCCTCAAGTATCTTCTTTCCTGCCTGGGTGATATCTGTAGGACTTGCATGAACAGTGGCCCCCCAGGTCTCCATTGCTATCCGTCTGTAAGGCTTCTGGTTATAACTCACCTTCACCATGTAAACAGTGACGTCCAGACCAAAAAGGCTTCCTGCCAGCGCCATTGCAGAACCCCACTGACCGGCACCTGTCTCTGTGGCGATCCTCTTTATGCTGGCCTCCTTGTTGTAGTATGCCTGGGGTATGGACGTATTGGGTTTATGACTGCCTGCAGGGCTTACTCCCTCATACTTGTAATATATTTTTGCAGGCGTGCCAAGTGCCTCTTCGAGCCTGCGGGCCCTGTACAGGGGACTCGGCCTCCAGAGGGCATAGGTCTTCAAAACCTCCTCGGGTATCTCTATCCACCTTTCTGTTGACACCTCCTGTTCAATAAGTGACATGGGAAAGATTGCAGCAAGGTCATCAGGACCAATGGGCTGTTTTGTAACCGGATGCAGTGGCGGCCCTGGAAGGTTCGGCATGTCCGCCATAATGTTGTACCACTTGGAAGGGATCTCACTGTCTGACAACACAATCTTTGTGTCTCTCATAACACCTCCATCAAAAGGTTTTATATTCTTCCATTATACACTCTTCATCGGAAAAGCTCCCTGGCACAGACTTTCTCACCATGCAGCGTCTATCTGAAGAAGTGCCCGAGTGTCAAACTCTCTGTCTGATGTCAGGGCAATCTGGGAGCCCACGCCAAGAAACACCTCTGGTTTCAACTTAAATTTCAAGGCAGGCAACAGATAAAATATAGTTTCATCCTCCTTTAGCTCCCCTGCCACTTCAATTATCGGAAACATGGAGTCTGTGGCCTTAAATATCCCGGAAAACCCAAGCTCCACCATCTTCATCTCAGGCATATAGTGAACATTGCCGTCAAATATTGCAATGTCTTTAAAAACCTTGCGCCCGGCTACTCCAAAAGCCCCGACAACATCATCCTGACCCTCCGGAATAGTTCCCGATGGAATCAGTGCGCCTCCAAATACAGAGACACCACTTTCCGCCTCGGCATCCTGAAGAACCGCATACATCAGCATCACGTCAGTGCGCGAGCTTTGCTTGATTGCATTATTACGAACGTGCAGACCCAAACGATTGTAAATACCGGCTTCAAGATGAAATCCATAATCACCGGTCGAATCCTCACCACTATAACCCTGGCGATAGCCCGTTATCCTCGCAGACACCATTCCAGGCATATCCGGAATACCCATATGGTTAAAAAAAGGATGCGGAAATCCATGTGCCATCTCCGCACCCCCATCCTTCCCCATCACCATACCACCCTCATCCATACGAGCCTGTTGTGAGCCAACCTCCCCTTCTCCCGGCTGGGCATACGCACAACTTACAGTTAAAGCGATTACAACCACGGCTAAAACAGCATTTACAAAAAACAGTCTCCTCATAAATCCCTCCTTTTTAAAAAAATATGAGACCATAAACACCCTCGTCGAAAGGGGCAGCACATAAAATACTACCATGTTTTTGAAACCCTTGTCCCGGAAACGGGGATTTCTGTTTTCATGAAGTTGGCCAACGAATCTTCTCCTTAAAAAAATGCTTCGGTAATGGCAAGACATCGTAAACTTAGGATTTATTAATCGTCTCAAAATAGTCAATCTGACATCCTTTGAAATTATTGCAGGAAACTATGCAATATTGAAAAATTGGAGGGATTGATTGGCAGAAAGAAGATACTGAAGAATTAAGGAAGGCCAACATATGCAACTCTAACCGGCTATTTTGCATGGGGAAAGTTACTGTTTTTCGTATTTATGCCGAAATATCAGGAAATGCGCAATACGTATAATGCAGGACAATTGCATAAGGATATGGCCGGGTTGACGGACAGGGATATCTGAAGGCAGAGGGCAGGGCTTTTCTACAGAAGAGATGACTAAATGAGCAGGTTTCTCAGAAATATGATAATCGGGAATATTACGTAATCGGTTATCCTGAAAAAAATGAGGGCAAGAAGGATAAAAAACCCGTAGGGTTCAATGCGGCTGTAGGCTATTGCCTGTCTTGCGGGCAGAAGCCCCAACAGTATCTTGCTTCCGTCCAGGGGGGGGACGGGAATTAAATTAAATACGGCAAGGCCTATGTTTAACACAACGCTCATCTGCAGCATCATGGCAAGGGGAAGAAATATCTTCTTTATCAGCAGGGGCTCTGTTACAGGCAGCATCAGCATCAGCTTGTAAAGGATTGCCGAAACCACTGCCAGGGCCATATTTGCGGCAGGCCCTGCAATTGAAACCCACATCATGTCCTTTTTTGGATCCCTTAGATTATAGGGATTAACAGGGACAGGCTTTGCCCAGCCTATCATGCGGGTAACGAGAAAGACAAGTGTGCCAAGAGGGTCAAGGTGTTTTAAGGGGTTTAATGTCAGTCTTCCGGCATCCTTGGCAGTGGAGTCTCCGAGCCTGTAGGCCACATACCCATGGGCGAGTTCATGAAATGTAACCGCCAGCAGTATCGGCACAGCCATAAGAATGACCTGTCTTATAATTTCAACTATATCCATTTTTTAAAAAAACAGAAGCACTTACTGTGAACCGATGCCTTTGTGCGAATTGGGTTTAAATTGGATGGAGTCTCCGGTCAATTACCGTCCTTGCCTCAACCAGGGGGTCTATGAAGGCACTCTCCATATCGTGGTCGATATCCCTCCTGTTTGAGAGGTAGGTTATCCTGTCCTGCATCCTGGCACGGAGGTATTCAAGGTATTCATTATCCTTTGCGGGCTTGTACTTTTTGTCATAATCAGCGCCAAAGAGTTCCTTGCCGTTTTTGGGTACCTGCAATCCCTGAAAAGACTTCCAGTCCTTCCACTCAATGTTCTCCCTTACAAGCTCCGTTACGATCTTCAGAGAGAGTTCCTTGGGGATGTCGATAAGGCTTTCAGGCATTCCAAAGGCGTATGTATTCATGATATAACACTCTGTGCCCATCTTGAAGAGTTTTTTAAATTGCTGGCAATCCCAGATAAGCGGGTGAACACTGAACGGGTTTGCAAATGGTTCTATAACAAGCTTTTTCAATTCCTTTGGGTCAACGTTCTCAACCCCCTTTGCCCGCATGGTGGAGAGGGATGCTCCCATTGTGACAGCAAGCCCTACCGACTTTACCCTGGATATCGGCGGCAGGCTCGGGTCTTTCTGCAGCCAGATAACCTTGCCGGGTTTTTCACAGGCATTGTCGTAGTTGAACATGTCGCGTGATTTTATACAACGGCCGTTACGGTTCCTTACATCATAGGGAACGAGCCTCTTGGTGCCGTCGGGCAGCATGGTTACAGCCACGTTCTGGGCAGTATAAAAATACTTTATCTGGGGATCACGAAATTCAACTGCGTCCGTCTTGTCAAAGAGACTCGGTTCAAGGGCAACGGATACATTGTTGTCAAGGTCTATGAGGAAGGCATCATCGTGAATAACCGTCACCTTCTCGGACTTCGTGAGGGTTCCGGCATGATCATGGCTGTTTGTAATGGATGATTTTCCTGATCCCGAGAGCCCGAAAACCGCTACAGGTGGTTTATTGCCTATCTTTTTAATGCCCCCGTGGCAGGCCACCATATTGTGCCTTACACCACAGCTCCAGGCCAGGGTAAGGGTTGCCTTCTTCCTTTCTCCAAAATAACGCATACCGAGTATCCCCACACAGTTCTCGGCCTCATCCACGATCACGAGCCCGTCGGGGAAATCGGGATGGCTCCATTCAGGGTCTGCAAAGACCAGGATGTCCGGCTCATCAAGCAGCCGTGATTTTTTAAAGAGTTCTGTCCATGGCTCCATCCAGGGGGTAAAGTTCAGGCCCCAGTCAAGCATGTTCTTTGCATCTGTTGCAGGGCTCAGAAGGTGGGCCTTGAGCATGAAATCCGTATGCAATCCAACAATACCTTCAAGCCGGAGCCCCTCTCTGCGGTTAAACTGATAGACAACCTCTCGGAGTATGCCCAGGTACATCTCCCTGTCCTTACCCATCTCCCTGACGAGTCTCCTCGCCCTGGCAGTACGTCCCACCACCCTGCCGTCCTGTGAGACAAGCACCCTGGCATTCTTCGGCAGGCCAAGCTGTTCGGGTTTGTACATGGGCTCTGATGTTACTATTATCTCAGGCTGCGTGGTTGAGAGTTTATAGAGTTCAGCCATTGAGGTCTTTCTTGTGGAATTGGCATACAGGGCTGTTTCCAGAATTGCCCGGCATGACCCAACAGGGAGTTTGTGTGTGCTTGCCATCTCTTCTCCTTTTCTTGAAAACCGAACTACAGAAATGTCATATACTATAAAATTTTACATGCCTTTCTTGTCAAGGTTCCCCTCCAATCCTCCAATCCTCCATCACTCCATCACTCCAATCCTCTCCCCCACGTTGAGACAAACTCATCATATGTCATGGGGAAGGCTGACGAGAAAGCCTGATCAAGGTCCTTGCCCTCAGCAAGGGAGACAAGAAACTCTTTCATCCTGTAGAGGCCGTATCTCTCTACAAGGAATGAGACCGCCGAATAACTCTCCCTGTAAGCGATGCCGACTATCTTCCTGTCAAAACCAAGGAACGAGCCCTCAAGAGACTTGAGCGGAATAACCTGCCCGACCGTTTCGGCATATCCACCAGAAAAATAATCTGCCAGACCTTCGTTTATCCACTGGGGGCATTCCCGGGTAATCGAATGGATCATGGCGTGGGTATATTCATGGAAGAGCACCCTTCTCAAAGCCCCTTCATTGCCCTGGAGCCCTTTTACCGGGATCCGTATCTTGCCGTCATAAATGCCGCCTGTCCAGTCCGGCACCTGAGTGATATCGGAAAAATTCTTTTTCGTATAAAGTATGACTGTTATCTGGTCTGAGGGGAAGTAGTTCATCTCCCTGCCTATCGACCTGTATGCATCCTCCAGTATGCCTAAAATCTCCCTGCTCAGCCTGCCGTGTTCGTAACCGTTGAAGAGGACCTTGAAGTGCAGGGTCTCCTCTTTTACGTAATCCTCCTGCCTCTCCATCTCCTTCTTCACCCTGTCATAGAGTCTCCTCAGCGCAGGGTCTTCCTTCAGGGAGAGAGCGGTCTCTGCATTTGAAAGGCTTCTGTCGAGGTTGTCCTGCCTGTAGTAGGCAAAGGCGAGGAATTTTCTTGCAAGAAAATCATTGCCGTCCTTCTCTGCTGCCTCTTCAAGAAAGTTTATCGCATTGTCGTAATCCCCGAGTTTGTAATATGAAAGCCCGATGGTCAGAAGCGCCTTGCCGTCTCTGTCTGAAAGCCCTTTGAGGAGTTCAATGGCGCCCTCGTAATCACCGGAATTAAAACTCTTTACAGCCTGCCGTACAATCTCCCTGTTCCCGTCTTCCCCTGAAGGGGTCAACTCATTTTGGGGCAGTGGGACCGGGGCCGGCTCTTCAGGTGTTTCAGGAGTCTTGCCCTCCTGCACCCCTGCAGTGACAGGTTGAAGGGCGTTTTCCTGTTTCAGGGACAAGGTTTCACTATGCCCTTGCCCTTCATGGTCGTAAAGGTAGATGTAGGCTGTTACTATGACGAGAAAGGACAGGATGCTGTAAAGTATTGCCCTGAAAATATCAGGCCTCCTCAGGGATTCATTCGCTTGAAATATTCGCTGCCGAGTTCCTTAACAAGTCCGGCGAGCAGGATTAAACTTATGAGGTTCGGTACTGCCATGAGCATGTTTGCAATATCGGCAAAATTCCACACGAGCTTTAACGGCACGTATGCCCCCACCACGACAAGCACTGTATAGATGATACGGTAAGGCATTACGGCCCGCTCTCCAAAGAGGAATTCAGCGCTGCGGTCACCGTAGTATGACCATGCTATGATTGTGGAGTATGCAAAGAAGACAAGGCCGAACCCTACGATCCATGCCCCTGCCTGTCCCAAAGACTGCTGAAAGGCATATGCCGACAGTGCCGCGCCCTGAAGGGCCTCCGGTCTTGCATCTCCCCACGCCCCTGAAACAATGATTACAAGGGCGGTCATGGTACATATGACTATGGTATCGATAAACGGCCCTATCATGGCAACAAGGCCCTCACGCACGGGCTCTTTGGTTCGTGCTGCGGCATGCGCCATTGGGGCAGAGCCAAGCCCTGACTCGTTCGAAAACACACCGCGCGCTACACCGTACTGAAGTGCAGCACCGAGAGCCCCGCCCCCGGCTGCCCACGGGTTAAGCGCGTGGTTGAAGATCGTCATAAAGGCTGCCGGGATTTTATCCATATTCAGAAACAGGATGAAGAGGGCCGAGGCACAGTAGGCAATGGCCATAAAGGGGACGATACGCGAGGCAACACCGGCTATACGCCTGATGCCGCCAATGATAACAAGGCCGACCGCCATAGCCATGATGACTCCAAGGACGAGTTTAAATTCAGAAGCCCGTGGAATGACAAAGCTGAGACCGTCCACAACAGAGTTTGCCTGGACCATGTTTCCTATGCCGAATGATGCAATAAGTGCAAAGACCGCAAAGACAGCCCCTGTGCGGGGCATGCCGAGGCCGTTCTTCAGGGTGTACATGGGGCCGCCCGATACCTCACCATCAGGGTGGATAACACGGTACTTGAGGGAGAGGGTGCATGAGGTATACTTGGTTGCCATGCCGACCAGGGCCGTGATCCACATCCAGAAGACCGCACCGGGGCCGCCAAAGGCTATGGCTGTAGCCACACCTGCAATGTTGCCTGTGCCGATGGTTGCTGATAATGCAGTGGACAGTGCCTGAAAGTGGGTGACCTCACCCGGGTCGCCAGCCCTGTCGTATTTACCGGATATCAACTGGATGGAGTGTTTAAACCCGCGCAGTTGGATGAAACGGAGGCGCATTGTGAGGTAAAGACCGGTGCCGACAAGGAGCACGATTGAGGGTATTCCCCACACATAGCCGGCCAGGGTGCCGGTGAGTTCAGTCAGTGATGTAATCCAGTTATCCAATTGGGTTTGCCATGTTTTTTCTGCTTTTTTGCAATTCCTGTTTAAATGTTCTGAGTTTTAAATCCTGAATTCAGCCTTGTACGTGTTAGGGGTAATGCAGATGGTTCCTCCTCATTATACGTTCCCTTTCTCATTCGCCATCTGAGGCTGTTAGCACTGATTATATCAGAACCGTTCGGATTTCAAAAGAAACCCGGCTGGATAGGCCGAGTTCTTCTACTGAACGGATGTGATTCCATGTGAACTCATCATGTTTCATTGATCCTCTGTCTGCTCTCTGTGTCAGAAAACCTGCAAACAGGATATATGCCCCTTTCAGCCAGGGCACTGTTGAAGCTTGCAGGGCCTCCTCCGCAATCAAGTATCTTCTTCCGAAGTACATTTTTAAAGTACATCATTATCCTCAGCCTTAAGTTTTTTCTTTTTTCCCCTGCCGCCTCAGTCATAACCTCTTGCCTCTCCTGCACCGTCAGTCCCAACACAGCCTCATGATTTTTCCTTCCTCAGGAGGCTGTGTTTCGTTTTTGAGGAAGCCGTTCGCGTGCTTGACATGCCCTGCAATCCATGATATTCTTTCACGTAACCATAGAATAAGCTTAAAATGGCAATGGCACATCATTGATAGGCATACTTAATTAAAAGGAGGGATTATGCGATGAAGGTAAAACATATCCAAATTATTAAAAATTGTTTGCTGCTCTGTTTGCTCGCTGTGGTTGCAGGTTGTATACCAACGAAACCAGATTTAGTACCGAAAGGTCTGTTCTTTGACTCTGATAACGTGCTTAATGTGTCTTTTAAGAATGAAGGTGATGGAGAAGTTCCAGCAAACAAAGGAAATTTAGTAATCTACATAGATGGTCGCTCGGTCGGTGGATACAGCTTCTCTAATCTTGCTGACCAATCGTTTCGCACTCCTAATGGTAGCCTGACCATTCGTACCAACTTTCGAATGAGTGGAAGCAACCGTCGCATTGCTGTTTTCATAGACTCAGAAAACGAAGTTAACGAGTCAAACGAATTCCAAAACACACTGTCTCGCACTATGACACCTCCGGCGAAAAATGGACCAGATTTCATTGTTAGCAACCTTTATACAGACTCTGACAATAAACTGAAAATTGTAGTTAAGAATATTGGCCCTGCAAATTCTCCATCAAATCTTGAAGTGAGAATGAGAGTAATTGTTAATGAGAGTGTGGCTGCAGATCTTACTCCAACTTTGCCATCTCTGACAGCAGGAGGAGGTGAAACAATTATTACCCCCAACCCACCTATCGTGATTAGTCCTAACAGCAACGTTCGTGTATTATTAAATACCAATCATCTCTTTGATGAAATCGATAATACTAATAACGTGCGGGAAGAGATACTCCCCAGCGGTCCGTCAATAGTACCTTACGCAACACTTTTGTCTCAGCCAAAGATTAAGACCAATATTATCTGGGAAGGCAGCGGGGGTATTAAAAACTACCCATCTTGGACCGCAAGCCGGAAGGCCGACCTCAACAATGCAATATTGAGGCTGGAAAAAGGGGAACCTCAAGCACTCTCCACACCGCCTGCTTTGTTGAGCGGCGGCTACATTTCAGCATCAGATGCTTGGCAGATTTATATTGCCCATATAGCTCAATCGCTGTGGATTGAAGTGCATGGAGCAGTATCTTGGCACTTGGTTGATTTTCCCGATGAACAGCTTGCATATTTACTTGATAGTCGCAAATTGATGACTTATCATCCGGTCACAAACAAGTATAAGTTCAACAGTTATCTTATGGGTGCGATTACAGCTTGGAATCCCCGAATCTCCTATGAAGTCGTTTCCAATTTGAAAATGATTAAATCAACTCAGCTTGAGACAATTTATGCGCTTACCAACTGGATGAGGGGGCATCTAATTCATATCTCAGGTAGTGATGATTACACTGAGCAGTACGGTTACCCGGGACCCCCGCCTGCAGACAAGGTACTATACCCTCTTGAGGGCAAGCGTCATAAAACAGCGGGTTGTTGGGGTACATCAGGTCTCTATGGCGCAGTATTAAGAAGTGTGAACATACCTGTAGAACGTGCTGACATTAACCTAAACAATGGAACTCATAGTCGTCCAGTCTTTCCCTCTGTGGATAGAAGCATGCCGCATGGGGATGATGTTTATACAGCTACCCTTACTCCGTCCGGGGCTGTGATACCAACGTCGAAAATATTCTATACCTTGGCCCAGATGACCACGAAATTCATAAGCCCTGCTGTGGACTGTGTCTCAGGCGAATGCAATACCGTTGGTGAGCAGGCTTCTTACAATGCTGGGAAAGACCACTTGCAACTTGCTTACGACTACATGGCAGATTATATCCTATACCAATACGCCCAATACGGTGCCGATTATCTTAATGATTCATTGCGCGGACCGCGGATTGGTGGTTCTGTTCATGAGTTTGTTAAGCCTTATTTCACCGATGCCGAAAGGACTGCTATGGTTAGTGCAGTGGAAACCAAGGTTAAAGAAATTGGAAACGGTAACCTTGAAACAGGCAAAAGTAAGGTGATTGCAAGATGGAATCGTTTTCAACAGAACAAATAGTCACCCGGGGTTAGACCTCGAAAGCATAATTTAACAAGAGATGATTTCAGAGTGGAGCTATTTGTCTAAGCCTTATAAGTCCTCCTGGTGTCAAGGGCAAAAGGGGTCTGTAAGCGGAATCCGACAAATAAGCTTTTCCGTATCTTAAAGGGGACATCAAACACTTAATAGTGACTCAATAGCCGGTCCTTTCAGAGATTAGTTGAGGGACCGGCGACAGCAGAGAGGACCTTGTCCTGTTGTCTCTGCGGCCAAGAAACTACCATGCCTACTCAAAAGGCAGGGCTAAGGCCGAAAGGCTTTATCCGGTTAGTTGCAGGATCGGGTAGGGGGTGGTTATTCCTTCTATGATTTTGCCATTAACGGTCTCATTGACTGCTCTGAAGGACGTTTTCAGTGCTTTGGCAAGCTCCTTCTGAGTAATTCCGATGGTTATGTTTGTCAGGAGGGGGTACGTGGGGCTTTGGATTGACAGATGCTGAAACACATGATACCCTGAAATAAAGTAAGGTCGTCTAACAAGCAGGGGGGGAACCACTTGCCTGAAAGCGGTTCCGGAAATTTATCCTTCGTAGTACTACGGATAACAGGAGACGTTCTGACTGAAAATCGTCTAAAGGAGGGTGAGTATGGAGGGGGTTAGAAAGTTTCTTTGTTTTGGCCTGTTTTTACTGATTTCAATGGCTTTTTCGGGCACGCCGGTCCGGGCTGAAAAGGCCGGGCATCCAGATGTATCCGGGAAAAGGGCGGAGACGCTGCAGGGTTTCCCGGCTGCGGCTTTAAAATGCATTGACTGTCATACCAGGGAGACCCCCGGCATCGTTGCAAACTGGAAGGGCAGCACGATGGCCCGTGCCGGGGTCTCCTGCTACGACTGCCATGTGGTCAAAAAGGACTCTCCAATGGCCAGCCAGTGTGAGGGAGTCAAAGAGGAGATGCCGGGAGTTTATACATCCCCCATGGTCTCTCCGGAAACCTGCAAAGGGTGTCACCCTTCCGAGGTGAAGCAATTCAGCCGGAGTGCCCATGCCGGGCTTGCAGGTGCGCCGGTAATAGAGAAAGAGAAGTATAAGAAACTTATGTACGAATTGGAGGGAGGCGAGTTTGCCGGCATACCGAAGGGAGACCCGCGCACCCTGGCTGCCAGGCAGGGCGGCTGCCAGATGTGCCACGGCACGGAGGTGAAGCTCAAGGCTGACAGGAAACCCACTGACGACAGCTGGCCAGGCGGCATAGGCATGCGCTATCCTGACGGGGGAGTCGGTAATTGCACGGTCTGCCACAGCCGGCACCAATTCAGGGTTTCCGAGGCAAGGAAACCCGAGGCCTGCGCCAAGTGCCATATAGGCCCGGACCATCCCGACATTGAGATCTATTACGAAAGCAGCCACGGCAAACTCTACCTTACTGATGGAGAGAACTGGAACTGGGACTCTCCTGTTGATTCCTGGGAGCCCGGCGATTACTCAGCACCCACCTGCGCAACCTGCCATATGAGCGGTATCGGTGACCTGAGCTCAACACACAATGTCACCGAACGCCTGAAGTGGGACCTGGTCCATCCAAAAAGCGTGGTGCGCAGTGGTGAACGCGGCGACGGAGAAAAGGGGCGCACACTCATGAGGAGGGTCTGCAGCAACTGCCACAGCAAGGTCCAGATCGACAGCCACTTTGCAAAGCTGGACAGGACAGTAGGGCTTTATAATTACTATTACGACAGTGCCCAAAAGATGATGAAGGACCTCAAGGCCAGGGGCCTCCTGAAAGAAGACAAATGGAGCGACGCCTTCCAGGAGCTTAATTACTACCTCTGGCACCATGCCGGCAGGAGGGCGCGTCACGGGACTGCCATGGATGGCCCGGATTACACACAGTGGCACGGATTTTTCCAGATATTCCAGATATACAAGGATATGGAAGAGATTTACAACTGGCGCATAAAGAACAACAAAATCGAGCCGCTCAGCCCGGTCATGTCAACAGCCCCGTACTGAAGAATCCGGACTGAATAATGCCATACGAAACAAAATGGGGCGGCCCTCTGAAAGAGGAGCCGTCCCAGTCCTTACCCCGGATACCGGGATACTTCTAAGACACTTCCACCTTTATCTCTTTTGGTTTTGCCTCTTCCTTTTTCGGGAGGACTATCTCGAGTATACCGTTCTTGTAGGTGGCCCTTGCCTTTGTGCTATCCACCTCCACAGGCAGGGGGATCGACCTGGCAAAGCTGCCATACGACAGTTCAGCCGCATAGCAGTCCTCCTCTTTGACCTCTTCCTCCCTCCTGACTTCACCTTTTATGGTAAGGTTATTCTCGGTTATGGTGAGGTCTATGTCCTTCTTGTCAACTCCGGGGACCTCCACCTTTACAACTATATCATTCTTCCGGTCGTACATCTCGATACTCGGCACAATCATGCCGCCCTCCGCGGGTTTGCCCCACCATCTGCGGCGCCTCCGGGGAAGAGGCTCAATAAAGTCCTCAAACAATCTCTCCATATCCCTCCTCATGTCTTCAAGCTCCTTCATGGGTGACCATTTAACAACCGACATATCTACCACCTCCTTGCAATACGGACGGGACAAAGCCCCCGCCCTTTATTCCAGGGCCAAAGGCCCTCGTTATTGCATCAACCCCCCAACTCGCAACAGTCTTCTTCCTTGAACCCGCAACCCGCAACAGTCTTTAATTCTACGCAGCCATCTCTGCTACAACAACCTTTTCAAAGACCATTTCACCATTCTTGTAATCAACCTCCAGGGTGTCCCCTTCGGAAACCTTCCCCTCAAGGAGAAGCTTTGCCAGCGGGTTCAACACCTCTTTCTGGATCACCCGCTTCAGCGGTCTTGCACCGTATACAGGGTCGTATCCGATCTCTGCAAGGTGTTCCCTGGCTGATTCGGTAAGAAGGATGTCCATCTTCTTCTCCTTCAGATACTTCTTCATCCTGTTTATCTGTATCTCGACTATCTGCTTAAGCAGCTCCTTGCTGAGCGGGTTGAAGATTATTATCTCATCCACCCTGTTAAGAAATTCAGGACGGAAGAACTTCTTCAGGTCTTCCATCACACGCTCCTTCAGTTCCTTGTCATCGTCTGCATTCCAGTGGGTACCCGGCACCTTCTCCCTCGCCTCAAGCAGTTCCTGTATATGAAGACTCCCGATATTCGAGGTCATTATGGTGACGGTATTGCGGAAATCAACCGTCCTGCCCTGGCCGTCGGTAAGCCTTCCGTCGTCAAGGAGCTGGAGCAGTACATTAAAGACCTCCGGATGCGCCTTCTCAACCTCATCAAAAAGTATCACTGAATAGGGCCTCCGCCTGACGGCCTCGGTAAGCTGTCCACCCTCTTCGTACCCGACATAGCCGGGAGGTGCACCTATCAGCCTGGAGACGGTATGCCTCTCCTGATACTCGGACATATCTATCCGGATGAGTGCATTCTCATCGTCAAAGAGGAACTCGGCAAGGGCCCTTGCAAGCTCCGTCTTTCCAACACCTGTAGGACCGAGGAATATAAACGAACCGATCGGCCTGTTCGGGTCCTGTATGCCAGCCCTTGCCCTCCTGACCGCATCGGAAACAGCCCTGATAGCCTCGTCCTGACCCACAACCCTCTGGGTTAACCTCTCTTCCATCTTCAGGAGTTTCTCTGTCTCACCCTCGAGCATCCTGCTTACAGGAATACCCGTCCACTTTGAGACGACCTCTGCAATGTCCTCCTCATCCACCTCTTCCTTGAGCAGACGCCTGCGGGTCTGAAAATCGTGAAGCTTGTTGTTTTCCTCCTCAAGCGCCTTCTGAAGCTCGATCAGCTTTCCGTATTTCAGCTCTGCCGCTCTTGTAAGGTCGCCCTCACGTTCAGCCTTTTGAGACTCCATCCTGGCCTGCTCAATCTGCTCCTTCAGCTCCCTTATCCTCTGTATGATCTCCTTCTCACTCAACCACTGGGCCCTGAGGGCATTCCTCTTTTCTTCAAGCTCTGCAATCTCCTTCTGCAGTTTCTCCAGTTTTTCCTTTGCATCCTTTGAATCATCCTTCATCACAGCCTGCTTCTCTATCTCAAGCTGCCTCAGTCTCCGCTCTATCTCGTCAAGCTCTGTGGGCATACTGTCTATCTCCATCCTGAGTCTTGCAGCAGCCTCGTCAATGAGGTCTATCGCCTTGTCCGGAAGGAACCTGTCCGTGATGTACCTGTTTGAAAGCACTGCCGCTGCCACAAGTGCCGAATCCTTTATCCTTACCCCGTGATGAACCTCGTAACGCTCCTTCAGTCCCCTGAGTATGGATATGGTATCCTCTACCGAGGGCTCTCCCACATATACGGGCTGAAACCTTCTCTCAAGGGCTGCATCCTTCTCAATATACTTCCTGTATTCATTAACGGTAGTGGCACCGACACACCTCAGCTCACCCCTTGCAAGCGCGGGTTTCAGCATATTTGAGGCATCTATGGCACCCTCTGCAGCGCCTGCGCCCACAATGGTGTGCATCTCATCAATAAAGAGTATTATGTTGCCTGCCGCCTGCTCAATCTCCTTCAAAACGGCCTTCAGCCTCTCTTCAAACTCACCCCTGAATTTTGAGCCGGCTATCAGCGCCCCTATATCAAGGGCGATAACCTTCTTGTCCTTCAGTGTCTCAGGGACGTCTCCGGCAACGATTCTCTGTGCAAGACCCTCTGCTATTGCCGTCTTTCCAACACCCGGGTCGCCTATCAGGACGGGGTTGTTCTTGGTCCTCCTTGCAAGTACCTGCATCACCCGCCTTATCTCCTCATCCCTTCCGATAACCGGGTCGAGTTTTCCCTTTCTGGCAAGCTCGGTGAGATCCCGTGCATAGCGCTTGAGCGCCTGATATTTTTCTTCCGGATTCGGATCCGTCACCCTGTGAACACCCCTGACTTCCTGCATAACCTCGAGAATCTTCTGCTCCGTGGCATTATACCTCTGAAGCAGTTCGGATGCAGGCCCTCCCTCGGTCACGATGCCGAGCAGCAGATGCTCAGTGCTCACATACTCATCCGAGAGGTGCTCTGCCTGTTTCCAGGCCTCGTCAAAGACCTTTTTGAGTCTTGCAGAGATGTATAGCTGCCCCATCGGGGTTGCACCCATCACCTTTGGAAAACGGTCTATCTCGGCCTCAACATCTTTCCTTAACAGGGTCAGGTCAATACCTATCCTCTGCAGGATCTGTACCGGTATTCCCTCATCATCGGACAAGAGACTGACAAGCAGGTGCTCAGGCTGAAGTTCCTGATTCCCCTTTGCCTCAGCTACCCTCTGGGCCTCCTGAATAGCCTCCTGTGATTTCATTGTCAATTTATCCATTCTCATAATTCCTCACCTCCTGCCTTAATCTCTGAAAATCCTCCTGATCCTCTCTTCAAATTCCCTCCTCCTGTCTTCTTCAAGGCATTGCAGCATGGAGTCCATCTCCCTCTGCAGCGCCACAAGCCTTCTCCTCATTCTGAGGATAATATCAACCCCTGCCTTGTTAACCCCCAGGTCCCGCGTGAGCTCCAGTATAAGGTGCAGCCTCTCGATATCCTCATCAGAATACAGCCGCTGTCTCCTTACCCGCTTGGGCGTAATCAAGCCCTCCCTCTCATAGAGCCGGAGGGTCTGCGGATGAACGCCCAGCATCCTGGCAACAACACTGATCATATAAAGTGGATGTTCCCTGTCCCTTTCCACCATTATCGCCTCACCATCCTTTGCCTTGGATTCTCTTTATACAATCTCTCGATCTCCCTGAAAAGTTTCTTGTCTTCTGAAGAGAGCTCCTTTGGGATTACTATCTTTATATTTACGTACTGGTCTCCCCTCTTGCCTGTCTTGGGGGATGGAAATCCCTTGCCCTTCAGCTTGAACCTCTGGCTGCCCTGCGTGCCGGGTGGCAGGGTCATCTTTGTCATGCCATCAATGGTCGGCACCTCTATCTTTGCGCCAAGCGCAGCTTCAGGGATCGTCACCGGCACTTCCACATACAGGTCGTTTCCCTCCCTCCTGAATATCGGGTGTGGGAGTATCTCAATCTCTATATACAGGTCACCAGGGGGACCTCCGGCCACACCTGGCTCACCCTTGCCCCTCAGTCTCACCCTTGAGCCATTGTCCACACCGGCAGGTATCTTCACCTTGACGGTCTCGGTCTTTAATATTGTCCCCTTACCCCTGCAATCAGGACAGAGCCTTGTTACCTTCCTCCCTGTGCCTCCACAGTCAGGACAGGTCTGACTTACACTGAAAAACCCCTTCCGGCTCTTTAACTTCCCTGTCCCTCCACACTTCGCGCAGCTCGTAACCCCCTCGGCACCACTACCGCCACACCTCTGACAAGTAATCCCATGGCTTATTGTTATTGGCCTCGTAACACCTGAAAAGGCCTCCTCAAGGGTCAGGGTCATTCTTGTGATAAGGTCAGCCCCCTTGAGCGGGGCCTCCCTGAAACCCGTCCGTGTACCCAAAAAGTCCGAGAAAAGGTCTTCAAATCCGGGAGCCTCAAACCCTCTTCCCGTAAAGTCATTCGTCCTGAACTCCTCAAACCCGGGGGGGGCCTTAAACCCTGCAGGCCCAACCCTGTCATACTCAGCCCTCTTCTTGGGGTCGCCAAGGACTGCATATGCCTCATTTATCTCCTTAAACTGCATCTCCGCCCCTTTGTCTCCCGGATTCAGGTCAGGATGGTATTTGCGTGCAAGACGTCTGAACGCCTTTTTTATCTCATCCTGAGAGGCGTCCTTGCTTACTCCCAGTACCTCATAATAGTCTTTCACACCAGTCGTCATCCTTTCCTCCCTATCTAAAAATTATTATATTACCTGATAAGACCTTTGTCAAGAGTTTTTTTAAGGTTGACTAAAGATACTTAATAATCAAACGGTTAGGTTTAATGCTGCCTGTATGTCAGATAAAGACTGTCTCCGGCAGCAATTTACGGCAATAGCTGTCAGGGATTGTTTCAGGCTATAATCCCTGAATTATGGTATACTTCAAGTTACATTTTTGACAGGCTGAAAAACACTTCAGGGACAGAAAGAGAGGATTTTAAAGAGGATGAGCAAAGAACTGAACAAGATTATTTACTCCATGATAGGGGTTAGCAAGTATTACGACAAGAAGCCGGTACTGAAAGATATCTATCTCTCCTACTTCTACGGGGCAAAGATCGGCGTCATCGGCCTGAACGGATCAGGAAAAAGCTCCCTTCTCCGTATCCTTGCGGGAAAAGACAAGGAATTCAACGGGGAAGCGGTCATAGCACCCGGCTACACCGTGGGCTTCCTTGAGCAGGAGCCGGAACTTGATGACACCAAGACCGTGAGGGAGAGCGTTGAAGAAGGGATGCAGGAGACAGTCGACGCCCTTAACGAATACAACCGGATTAATGAAAAATTTGCCGAGCCGATGTCTGATGATGAGATGAGCAGGCTTATTGAACGTCAGGGAGAGGTGCAGGAGAAGCTGGATGCCCTGGATGCGTGGAATCTGGACTCACGTCTGGAGATGGCCATGGATGCCCTGCGCTGCCCTCCAGGAGACACACCGGTAAGGCTTCTGTCAGGAGGGGAAAGGCGCCGTGTGGCCCTTTGCAGACTCCTGTTGCAGAAGCCGGACATCCTCCTGCTGGACGAGCCCACAAACCACCTTGATGCCGAGACAGTGGCCTGGCTGGAGCATCACCTCAAAAGCTACCCCGGCACCATCATTGCAGTGACACATGACCGCTACTTCCTTGACAACGTTGCAGGATGGATTCTGGAACTGGACCGGGGAGAGGGGATTCCGTGGAAGGGTAATTACTCCTCGTGGCTGGAGCAGAAGAAAAACCGTCTGCAGCAGGAGGAGAAGTCAGAGAGCGAGAGGCAGAAGACCCTGCAGCGCGAGCTTGAGTGGATACAGATGTCTCCCAAGGGCCGTCATGCAAAATCCAAAGCGCGTATCAATTCCTACGAGGCCCTTCTCCGCCAGGATATCGAAAAACGGTCAAAAGAGCTCGAAATCTATATTCCACCCGGCCCCCGTCTGGGTGATGTCGTCATCAATGCCGACAGCGTAAGCAAGGCATACAGCGACAATCTTCTTATGGAGGATATGACCTTCTCCCTTCCTCCGGGCGGCATTGTCGGCATCATAGGACCTAACGGAGCCGGAAAGACCACACTTTTCCGGATGATTACCGGACAGGAAAAGCCTGACTCCGGCACTTTTAAGACCGGAGAGACCGTAAAGCTGGCATACGTTGACCAGAGCCGCGATGACCTCGATCCGGACAAGACTGTCTGGGAGGTCATCACCGAAGAGGCAGATGTTGTCCAGCTCGGCAAGAGGCAGGTCAACTCACGCGCCTATGTGGCGCGCTTCAATTTCTCCGGGGGTGATCAACAGAAGAAGGTCTCTATGCTCTCCGGAGGCGAGAGAAACCGCGTCCACCTGGCCCGTATGCTGAAGGAACCGGCCAATGTCCTTCTTCTTGACGAACCCACAAATGACCTGGACGTAAACACCATGCGTGCGCTCGAAGAGGCCCTGGAGAATTTTGCAGGCTGTGCCGTAGTCATCAGCCACGACCGGTGGTTCCTTGATCGTATCTCCACCCACATACTCGCCTTTGAGGGTGACAGCAAAGTGGTCTGGTTTGAAGGGAACTACTCCGAATACGAGGCAGACAGAAAGGCCCGCCTCGGCGCTGCCGCAGACCAGCCCCATCGCATCAAATACCGGCACCTGACCAGGGGGTAAGTAGTGCGGACTCTGCACTCTCCGCTGTTAAAATTTTCCCCCATCTGCGGATTTATGACTCGACGCACATCCTGTCCGTCCTGACTCTGGGGTAAAAGTATTGTTAGGGATCATCCGTATTCATGGTTACCCTTGATTTTTGTTTCACTCTGTAGTAATATTACACCATATGGTGAAACACATGAACAGAGTGAAACAAACAGGAAACGACATAATAAAAGAGGCCCGAAAGTGTCTTGAGTCTGCCCTTTCAGAGATTCCTTTTGTTGAAATAAAAGAGATAAAGTCGAATGTCAGGCTTGATAAGAGAGAAGTTGATCTTATAGTAAAGGTTCTCGTTTCTGGAAAACCAGCCAAATTTATTGTTGAAGTTAAATCTCAGGGCGAACCACGAATGACAAGAATGGCGGCTGCCCAGATCAATAGTTTTACCAAGAACTATCCTGATTCCTACGGGATATTTATCGCCCCCTATCTCAGTGATGCAAGCAGACAGATATGTAAAGAGGCGAGAATAGGATGTATAGACCTTGCCGGGAATGCCTTTCTGTCCTTCAAAAATATCTTTATTGATAGAAGCGGAAGGCCAAATCCATTTGCTTTTACACGCATTTCAAGGTCTGTATTCTCAACAAAATCGAGCCGTGTTCTGCGGGTATTACTTTCAGAGCCGACTAAAAGATGGTTCGTTGAAACCATGTCTAAAGAGGCAGGAATCAGTATTGGACTGGTCTCAAAAGTCAAAAAAGCTCTCCTTGAGAAAGAATGGATTAAGGAAGAAAAGAGGAAGTTTTATCTCGTTAAACCTGAGGATGTTCTCAATGAGTGGGTTAATAATTACTCTTATATAAAGAATCAGAGCTTCTCTTTCTATTCAGGCCTCTCCGGAATCCAGCTTGAAGAGGAAATTAAGAAGGCTTGTGATAAAAGAAAGTGGCAGTATGGCCTGGCATTATTTTCAGGGGCACGGAAAATTGCCCCATTTGTTAGATTCTTGAGGTTCTTTGCCTATATTGATGGCGATATTGAGGTTATAGCAAATTCTCTCCAGTTTAAAAGAGTAGAGACTGGTCCGAATGTGACACTCCTTCAACCATACGATGAAGGTGTCTTTTACGGTCTACGAGATATAAATGGAATTAATGTTGTTTCAGACATTCAACTTTATCTCGACCTGAAAAGCTATAAAGGGCGCGGTGAAGAGGCGGCACAGGCGATACTTGAACAAAAATTAAGGCCGAAATGGTAAGCATAAGCGACTATGGAAACAGAGAGGTTAATGCTTGCAAGGCTGTTATTCTGGAACTTGTCCATCTCCTTGGAGAGATAAAGGATGAAATGGTAATAATAGGAGGCTGGACTCCATCGTTTTTATTGCCCCATGCCGATGATCCACATGTAGGAAGCCTCGACATAGACCTTGCACTCGATTTTTCAAAAATCCCGGATGATACTTACCAGACCGTATTGGAGGCATTTCTGAAACGCGGATATACACAGGATAAAGATCAGCCATTCAGGTTTTATCGGAAGGTTAATATTGAAGGTGATGATCCTGTAACAGTAGAAGTCGATCTTATGGCAGGAGAGTATGGAGGCACGGGTAAAGGCCACAGGACGCAAAAGGTTCAGAATGTTCGTGCAAGAAAGGCAAGGGGCTGCGATCTTGCATTCGATACCCCGGTTACCGTAACGCTTGAAGGAGAACTGCCCGAAGGCGGGAGAAATCGTGTAAGCTTTAAGGTGGCAGGGATAGTGCCGTTTCTTGTCATGAAAGGTATGGCAATGCATGAAAGGATGAAGGAAAAGGATGCTTATGACATCTTTTATTGTATTGAACACTTTCCTGGAGGAGCAAGAAAGCTCGTTGAAGAATTCGTGCCATATAACGAGAACAGACTCGTTGTGGAGGGCCTTGCAAAAATAAGGTCGAAGTTTGCTTCAGTAGATCATGTTGGACCGAAATGGGTTGGAGATTTTATGGAGACAGATAATAAAGAAGACCGGGAAATAATAGTCCGCCGCGCACATGAAAAGGTGTCAGAACTCCTTGACAAACTCAAAATCAATACATGGGAGGAAAGGGATTCCTTATGAAGATTATATACGATCCGGATACTGATACATTAAGCCTGATTTTCAGAGAGGAAGATATAGCTGAAAGCGATGAGATAAGAGAAGGCGTGATCATAGATTACAGTAAAGACGGCAAAATCGTGTCCATGGAGATCCTTGATGCTTCAGAACAGATATCTGATGCGGGTAAATCTCTTTTCCCCAATCTGCGGAAAATCTGCGAAATCTGCGGCCAGATGCAGTCTTTACTTCTCTCCTTTTAACTCTGATCTCTCTGTGGCCGATTGTAAGGTTGTGAAAGCTGCGCATTTGCTGGGGTCTTTAATTGTCATGAATTCCGCATTTCCCTCTGCTGCTCTATTGAAATTATTGCGGATAAGTTGTAGTATTTAAAGGGGAAAAAGAATATGGAAAAAATAACAATTACATATGACAAGGTTGGAAATACGCTGGATGTCTGGTTTGAAGAACCAAGGCCCTGTATTAACGAAGAGGTCGGAAACGGGGTTATTATCAAAAAGGATAAAAACGGAGAGATCATCGGCTTTGAGAAGATAAACTATCTCAAAAAGGACAGACCAGAGGATGTTAAGTCCATACCATTTGAAGTTTCTATTGTATAAAAAACGGGTTGGTCACAAATTACGTTAAATAGAGTTAAATCACACAGGATATATTAATCCTCGTCCATCTCTGAACCCACCTTACTGCCCCTTTATATCTTCTTTCCCAATCTGCGGAAAATCTGCGTAATCTGCGGCTTAATGCATTAAAAGATTGTATCATAATAGAAGATTATGATATGAAAGGCAGGCCCCTTCCTGGCTGCCTTGTGCTCGGATATACGGCGTCTCTGCCTGTGCATTCGGTAATAGCCGTTGACAGGGAGCTTGACCGGGTATTCATGATCACGGTTTATAAACCTTCTGCGGAGAGGTGGGAAAATGGCTGGAAGAAAAGAAAAAAATAAAACAAGGAAGTGTCCCCTATGCGGTGGGGAAATGAGTGACGGCATGACAGCAGCGCCTTTCTTTATCAACGACAGGGTTATTGTTATCAAAGATGTGCCTGCCGAGGTCTGCGGAGACTGTGGAGAGGCATATATGAAAAGCCATGTTGTTGACAGGATCGAGGCTCTACTTGACAGGCTTGAAGACCTTCATTCGGAAGTCTCTATCGTTCATTACAAAGCAGCTTAACACCTGATGATATGCTAAAAAAGAAAAGCAAAAAGCTGTTAAACAAGTATTAGCTCATGTCCATAAAAAGTGGACATCAAGACATGCCGGAATTTTTGACTGATTGTGGATTTTCCACCTGCCTATATCGCAAACACATTAAAAGGCTTTTGTGTATGTTACTTCAAGAATACCGACCATAACCCCGAGTCCCCGCCACACTGTCCTGTTGCTCTATTGAAATTATCGCCGATAAGTTGTAGTATTTAAAGGGAAAAAAAGAAGCGATGAAAATACATAGAGGCAAAAACCAATGATATATCCATGCATTCAGATCTAACCTTTATAACCAACGAAGAAAACAGGAATCTCCTTGACAGATTCCAGGTGCTGATCAGGGACACCGACTTTTTCGATGTCCTTGTCGGGTATTTTTATACAAGCGGCTTCAAGCCGCTCTATAAATCACTGGAAAACACAAAAAAGATCAGGATACTGATCGGTATCGGCACCAATAAAGAGACGGTTGACCTTGTCCGGCAAGTCAGCAGTAGTGGACAGCAGATATTTCGGTTTTCCCATGCAGAAGTGAAAGAGCGGTTTTCAGAGGAAGTTGCCAATGAAATGGAAGACTCTGAAGACAACAGAGAGGTTGAGGAGGGGATTACCAAATTTTCAGAGTGGCTTGATAGCGGAAAACTGGAAATAAAAGCATATCCTGCCGAAAACATACATGCCAAACTCTATATCATGACCTTTGCCGAGGGAGACCGGGATGCAGGAAGGGTCATTACCGGATCAAGTAATTTTACTCAAGCCGGGTTGGTTGATAATCTGGAATTCAATGTAGAGCTTAAGAACAGGGCGGATTATGATTTTGCCCTCAACAAATTCAATGGACTCTGGGAAAACGCCGTTGACGTAAAAGATAAATATATTGAGACGATCCGGACAAAAACGTGGTTGAACAACACCATCACCCCCTACCGGTTATATCTGAAATTCCTGTATGACTATTTTAAGGACGAGATAAGCCAGGCCGATGAGGTCTTTTTTAAATATGTGCCTGAGAATTTCAGGAAACTCGAATATCAGGAACAGGCAGTCCTGAATGCAAAGAAGATTCTTGAGGAGTACGGAGGGGGTTTTATATCAGACGTGGTTGGCCTCGGAAAGACGTATATGGGATAGTCACGAATAGCGTTGACAGCTTAATATCCTGGGAGAACAAAAATGGCTCAAGGCCTTCCGTCCGCTGAAGAACACGCTTGAGCTCAGGCCTGTTTATCATTGCAAGGATGAGAGGTTTAGGACTCATGTTCTCATATGCTTCCTCTCCAGGTGCTTGTCCGTATCTGCGAGCGTCAGACAGGCCTAAGCTGGAACCGTTGTATATGGACAAACTTAAAAATGATCAGAACTGTTAATTCTGCTATAATAAAATAAAATTAAAAATTTCTTTAGGAGTATAACTTGAGAGAATATCCTATATTAAAGAACGCACCTATAACAGAAGCTCTTATAGATATTCGTGTAAAACTGCCGAATGACTTTGATGTCACAGAGATAGATTCAATATATGAAAGCATTTCAGCAGATTACCCTGAAAAACAAGTGCAAAGACAAATCGAAGCTCAAATTGACATAAAAAAGGAAGAATCAGTAAAAACATCTGCCACTAAAGTTACGGGCTACCGTTATATTTCCTCGGACAGAAAGCAGATAATACAGGCCAGCTTAGATGGTTTTACTGTTAGTAGATTGAAACCGTATATCCGATGGGAACAACTACGTAACGAAGCATTTAGACTATGGAAATTTTATCGGAATATTACATCTCCAGAGTGTATTACAAGAGTAGCAGTACGCTACATTAATAATCTGAATATTCCTATGCCCATAAAGGATTTTGGTGAATATTTAACTGCACCTCCTGTTGTACCGCCGGAATTACCTCAAGGAGTAAGCAGCTTTTTGACTCGTGTGGTAATACATGAGCCATCTATTGGTGCCAACGCTATAATTACTCAGGCCCTAGATCAGATCGTTACCGATATAGCTCCAATTATACTTGACATTGATGTTTTTAAGTTTCAATCAGACGGAATAGAGGAAAAAGATGCATGGGAGATAATAGAAAAGCTGCGACAGTTTAAGAATGAAATATTTTTTAGCAGTATTACAAATAAATTAAAGGAGATATACAAATGAGCACAGCAATTCAATGTATTGATTGTCCAAGTGTTTCAAGTTTCTCCGGCATTGGATTCAGTGATGAATTTAGTAATCTCAAGAAGTACTGTGAAAACGGAATCAGAGAGTTAAGAAAGGCAGAAACGATAGGCAGGCCGTTAGAAGAAGCACTGCAGTCACTGGAAGAAGTGTTCCAGGAATGCTCCGAAGAGGGATGGGACGGATATGATGCACTTCCAATAAGTGAAGAGGCATATCTTGAAGCACGAAGGCTGCTTGAGAGCCTACCGTTAACCTCGTTTATCCCTATGCCAGAGATCATTCCAGAACCTACGGGCGAGATAGGTTTGGAATGGTCAAAAGGCCCTGATATGGTATTCGTCATTAGCGTCAGAGGGAAGAACGAGATCGTCTATGCCGGGTTATTCGGCAAAAATAAAACCCACGGGATTGAGTATTTTAGTGAATCTTTACCTGCTGTGATCATAGAAAATCTAAAAAGATTATACTTGTCAGGTTGCAAGTAAATTGACACCGATAAAGTTATCAGAAATTCTGTCAAGATTTGTTTTGCAAAGAAATTGGTATAGGCCCTCGGACAATCGAGTAAAGTATGCTGCATTTATGCCTAACCCTAAAAATGGTGAAACATCTGTATTCCGTACTTCAGAAATTTCTGATGTTGAAACTTGGCAGATCGGTGAGCATGAAGTCGCCATGAAACGGGGCAAACCAATATTAGGCCGGGCTGATATTGAAGCATCGGTTGTAATGTCAAAAGACTTAAAGATCGTTCCCAGCGAACCTCCCGAAAGACATGCAAACGTAATTGACTGGCCAAATGAAAAGTCTGAACAGAAATTGATCGCGATCGAGTTAGCCGAAAGATCGCGTTTCTATAAAAGATGAATGAGCAGGAATGAAGAACTCCGTCCTGAGTGGTTCCTGTGAGGAGAACTCTATACACTTCAAAGGCAAGATATGAACGACCATACCAAAAAGACGGTTATTATTGTTGGGACAGGGGCTACAATAGGGTCTGGGTATTTAAAATGTGGCAATCCGCTGCCTGGAGATAAAGGATTCTTCGGTCATGCAGTGGTAAGAAAAATGGTTAAAGAATATCCAGCCCTTTGTATAATGCTTGATTTCTTTAACTCCCACAGGGACAACTGCAACTATGAGATGGCGAGCCTGGAGGAAGTGTGGACGTTTCTGGAGTTTTGCTCTAAAGGTATTTATTCCAAAATATACAATTTTGAAAAAGAGAAAAAGAAGTGGATAGGATGGGCATGGGATCTTACCAATCATCCTCCTGATAAGCACTGCCTTTACGATACATACAGCAATGATTTTACTATCCCGCCAGATTCGAGCAAAATAGATTTGTTCCTCATTGCAGGCTGGGAGCTTCGCGCATTGTTGTCAGAGATCTACAGAAATTGCAGACTGGAAAACGGCAGAAACGTTTATAAGAATTTTATGAAAGCCTTTGAGATTAATAAAAGTGAGGGAACCGTCTTTATAAGTTTAAATTACGATACTATACTTGAAAAGGCATTGAATAGTATCGTCAAGGATTCCTGGCATTATTCACATATAAAAACCAACGTTAACAGAAAAGAAGATGGTATTCAGGTTTTAAAACCCCATGGCTCCTTTAACTGGTTAATGAAAGGAAACCCAAACTTTTCGATAACAACGGATTATGGTCTTGAGCCTGTACAGAACAGATGTCATGAGGTTGACAAATTTGAACAGGCAGCGATAATTGCTCCCACACAGTTAAAGCAGGAAGTGAATGTGAACGAGACTCAAAACCCTATTACAACTGAGCTATTTTCTAAGATATGGAATAGTATGGCAAAAGCATTGATTGATGCTGAGAATGTTTTTATTATCGGGTATTCATTCCCTCCGACTGATTATCATTTACAGTGGTTATTCAGGGTTGTGAACCGGCAAAGAAAAAATAGGAAATACAAGAAGGTTTATTGTTGTGTAAAGACTGACAACGATAATGAGCTCAAAACAATCTCCTCCAAAACAAAACTTCTCCTTCCTGCTGAAGAGGGGAACTACGACATTTGGCAGAATGGATTTAAGCAATTTAGACCCAAAAAGAAAAGAAACAGAAACGTGTCAGGTCTTGACCTGTGATGCAGCATCCTGAAAAACTGAGGAAAATTCAGTTGGACAGGGTGATAATACGATGCAGCCCAGGGGTGGTTCCTTATCCCTGACAAAACCGACTTTTAAATGAGATGAACAGTGAAAATTGATCAAATAGGCATATGGTCTGAAATCAAACTGGAGATAATTAAAGACTACGCCGGTACTTATACAAGGATAATGAATAACCAGAAATGGTGTAAAGGATATGTCTATATAGACGCCTTTGCAGGTGCGGGAAAGCATATCAGCAAAACAACAGGAGAATCCATTCCGGGGTCTCCGTTAAACGCACTCGGTGTTGTTCCACCATTTACAGAATATCACTTTATTGATCTTGATGAAAAAAGAGCGGATGTTTTTACTAATCCTAAAACAAGCGAGGTTTTTCTATGAGTTGCATAGAGCCCCATCTTATCCATTGACGAATTACATTTTTGCCTGTTAATCTCTCGAAGCGCTGATTTAATAGTATGAATGCCTCGATCAGTCCCATCATAAAAC